>JAEZEK010000295.1 GCA_023417735.1 Pseudomonadota bacterium
GTGAAGATGCCGCCGCCGAGACGGGCGAAGATGGAGATGAGCGAGGCGCCGAAGCCGAGCGCGACGAGCGCATCGATGACGGCGCGGTCGGTCGGTGCGTAGCCGAGGCCGGCGGTCAGCACCAGGAAGTAGACCGCGACCCCGAGAAGAGCGAGGCCGGCGACCAGCAGGCCCGTGATCGCGCCAGACTTGAAGGCAATCTCGAGGCCGGCGCCGAGAGACTGCGACGAGGCCTGCGCCGTGCGCACGTTCGCGCGGACCGAGACGAGCATGCCGATGAAGCCGGCGGCGCCCGAAAGCACGGCCCCGATCGCGAAGCCGAAGGCGGCCGTCGGCGAAAGCAGCAGCCAGGCCGCGATGAAGACGACGACGCCGACGATGGCGATGGTGGTGTACTGGCGCGTCAGGTATGCGGTCGCGCCCTCACGGATCGCGCCGGCGATTTCCTGCATGCGCATGTTGCCGGCATCCGCCGACATGACCGACTGGATCGCCCAGACGGCGTATACGATCGACAGCACGCCGCAGGCGATCACCAAATAAAGCGGAAGCATTCAATGTCCCCCGAACCTGCGGGCCGCGGGAGGAAGGCGGCCCGAGACTCCCGCCGAGGACCGGCGGGCGCTCATCCCGCGGCGCGGTATTGACGAAAGCACCTGTTCCGTCAAGGTGTCCCGGGATCGACGGCGACGCCCGTTCGGCGCCGCACAGCGGCGAGCACGACGGCCAGCAGGCAGGCGCCGGCGATCGGCAGCACCATCATGTTCACCGCGCTCCAGCCGCCGCCGACCAGGAGCCCCCCCGAAGCAAGCGAGGCGAGCGCGACGAAACCGAAGACGAGGAGGTCGTTCAGGGCCTGCACGCGCTCCTTCTCCTCGGGACGGTAGGTTTCGGCCAGCATCGTGGTCCCGCCGATGAAGCCAAGGTTCCATCCGACGCCGAGAAGAACGAGGGCGCTCCAGAACTGCATGAGGTCGACGCCGGTGAGCGCGACCAGGCTGCAGGCGATGAGGAGCAGCAGCCCCGCGCCCACGATCGCATCGGCGCCGAATCGGGCGATCAGGTTCCCGGTGAAGAAACTCGGCGCGAACATGGCCAGCACGTGCCACTGGATGCCGAGCGCGGCCTCGGAATGGTGATGGCCATGATGAACCATTGCCAGCGGCGCTGCCGTCATCACGAGGTTCATGAGGGCGTAGGTGACGACCGCGCAGGTGACCGCGAGGATGAAGCGCGGCTGCCTCGCGATCGCGCCGAGCGGCCGGCCCGCCGTCCGGTCGCGCGAAACGGTCGGGCGCGGCGCGTCGAGGAAGACCAGGATGAGCGCCCCGGCGAGCGACAGCCCGGCCGCGGCGACGAAGGCTCCGGCGAAGGGGACGGGCGCGAAGACGTCGCCGAAATGGATGACCGCCTGCGGGCCGACGATGGCCGAGACGACGCCGCCGGCGAGCACCCAGGATATCGCCTTGGGGCGGAAGGCGGGGCTCGCCGTATCGGCCGCCGCGAAGCGGAACTGCTGCACGAAGGCGGACGCGAAGCCCATCAGGAAGCAGGCGGCGACGAGCAGCGGAAACAGGTGGACCACCATGGCGTCCGCCGCGAGGAGCCCGCCCGCTGCACCGATGAACATGCCGAGGATGGCGCCCATCCGCCGCCCGAGCCGCCGCATGAGCAGGGCGGCGGGCACCGCCCCGGCGGCGGTCCCGACGACGAAGGCCGTGACCGGCGCCGTTGCGAGAATCTGGTTTGCGCCCAGGAGCACGCTGCCGGCCAGCGCGGAAACCGCGATGTTGATCGGAGCGACCGCTCCGCCGATCGCCTGGGCGGCCGCGAGCACGAAGGCGTTTCGCCTGGCCTTGACATCGTCGAAGGTGGTCTCGAACCCCGTCTGAGCGTCCGTCATGTTGGCTTCCCCGCGGCGCCATGCACATACGCCCGCTCCGCGAGTTGGAGAAGCCGTCCCCCCCGCGTCATTTGAACCGGTCCGCTCCCCTCGACGAGCATGCCGATCCGGCGGACGGGCACTCCTGCGGCTCCCGCATCGGCGACGAAGGCCGCCTCCGAACCGGGCGGAACGGCCGCCAGGATCTCGTAATCGTCGCCGCCGGAAACGAGCGACCCGAACAAAGCGGCATCCCGCGCGACGGCGTGGAGCGCCGAATCGAGCGGGACCGCGTCGCCGTCGAGACGGGCCGAGCAGCCGGCCGACGCGGCCATCTTGTCGCAATCGCCGACGAGGCCGTCGGAGACGTCCATCGCGGCGCTCGCATGCGCCCGCAGCGCGGGGGCGAGCGCCAGTCTCGGCTCCGGCACGCGGTAGCGCCCGACCAGGACGTCGCGTCCTTCGGCCGGGATGTCGCGCCAGGGCCCGTCGTCTCCCCTCAGCAGCGCGAGGCCGGCCCGGGCCGACCCGATCGATCCTGTGACGTAGAGAGCATCGCCGGGCGTGCCGCCGAAGCGGTGGACCATCCGTCCGGCCGGAACGGCCCCGATCGCGGTTATGGAGACGACCGGGCCCGCCCGGACGGCGATGGTGTCGCCCCCGAGCAGATCGAGGCCGAACTCCGACTGGTCGGCCGCCAGCCCGCGGCAGAACCCGGCGAGCCAATCCTCTTCGAGATCCTCGGACACAGCGAGGCTGAGCAGGTAGCCGACGGGATCGGCGCCCTTGGCGGCGAGGTCCGAAATGTTCACGCGGAGCGCCTTCTGTCCGACGGTGAAGGGCGGGTCCGCGGGCAGGAAATGGACGCCGCACGCGATCATGTCGGCAGTCAGCACCAGATCCGTGCCGGGCGCCGGCTCAAGCCGCGCCGCGTCGTCGAGGAGCCCGAGCGCGCCGTCGCCGGCGAGCGGCCTGAAGAAGCGGTCGATGATGTCGAGCTCGCGGAGCGCCAAGGCCCGGCTCAGCTCGAGGCGGCGGACGTGAACTCGTCGGGGCGCACCGACCGCCCGACGCGGTCCAGCACCGCGTTCACGAGGCCGGGCTCGTCGGCCTCGAAGAAGGCGCGCGCGACGTCGACATAC
This sequence comes from Pseudomonadota bacterium, assembly GCA_023417735.1. GTDB lineage: Bacteria > Pseudomonadota > Alphaproteobacteria > Rhizobiales > Afifellaceae > Propylenella. Next base: position 3,025 of record JAEZEK010000295.1, read on the forward strand.
TCCGTGATGACCACCCTGGCGGGAATGTCGCGGCGTTCCAGGAGCTCGAACACGCCGCACCGGAGGAGCGCGCGCAGCGTGAAGTCGATACGCTTCAGCGGCCAGTCCGGCGGCAGCGCCCCGTGTATCATGGGATCGATGCGCCGCTGCAGGTCGACCACGCCCCCCACGAGCCCGCGAAAGAAGCCGGCGTCGGCCGGCCGCAGCGTCTCGCCCTCGAGCTCCCGGCCGAGCCTGTGCGCCTCGAACTCGGCGACCACGGCCGGCAGCGTCGTTCCGCCGACGTCCATCTGGTAGAGCGCCTGCACGGCCGCGAGCCGGGCGGCGCTGCGCTGGTTGGCGGGCCGCACGGCTCCGCGGAGCGGGATGTCACTCATCTGTCAGCCCGAAGCGCTTTCGCAGCATCGCCATGTCGAATGCCGCCGCCGCGGCGATACCGCCCTTGTTCTTGCCCGAGACGCGCGCCCGCGCCCACGCCTGATCGCCGTTCTCCACGGTGAGGATCCCGTTCCCGACGGCGATCGCCTCGTCGATCGAGAGCGTCATGACGGCGCGGGCCGATTCGTTCGCCACGATGTCGTAATGGCTGGTCTCGCCGCGGATGACGCATCCGAGGAGCACGTAGCCATCGTAGCGCGTGTCGTCCTCCTGCGACAGCACCGCCATTGCGAGCGCGGCGGGGATCTCCAGCACGCCCGGCACCGAGATGCGGTCGTAGCTCGCGCCCCGCGCGTCCAGTTCGGCCGTTGCGCCGGCGACGAGTTCGTCGGCGAGATCGGCGTAGAAGCGGGCCTCGATCACGAGGAAATGCGGCTTGTTCGTGCGGGGTGTCATTGCGCCTGTACCGGTGAGGAAGGGGCGGGACAATGGCGGGGGCGCGCCGTCCTGTCCAGCCTCAGGCCTTGCCCGTCAGCCGGTCGAGATAGCGCGCGAAGAGGTCCACCTCCAGGTTCACCGCGTCGCCCGCCTGCCGGGCCCCCCAGGTCGTCACCGCGAGGGTGTGCGGGATCACCATCACGGTGAACGTGTTGCCAACCACGTCGTTGACGGTGAGCGAGGTGCCGTCGAGCGTCACCGAGCCCTTGCCGGCGATGAAGCGCGCGAGCGCCTCCGGCACCTCGAGAGAGAAGCGGGTGGAATCCCCGACCGGCTCGCGTTCCAATATCCGCGCCACGCCGTCGACGTGGCCGCTGACGACATGGCCGCCCAGTTCGTCGCCTGCCCTCAAGGCACGCTCGAGATTGACACGTGTCCCCACGGTCCACGTGCCGAGCGTGGTCCGCTGCAGCGTCTCCGTCGAAGCTTCGGCATCGAACCAGCCGTGCCCGTCACCGCCCTTCTGCACGACGGTGAGGCAGATGCCCGCGCAGGCGACCGATGCGCCGATCGCGAGACCATCCGGGTCGTAGGCGGTGGCGATGCGAATGCGTGCGCCGCCCGGCGTCGGCTGCACGGCGGACACGGCTCCGACGTCCGTGATGATCCCGGTGAACATCAGCGCACCCTTTCGTAGCGAATCAGACGGTCGGCTCCGAAGGAGCGCCGGTCGGTCCTGCGAAAGGCATTGGACGATTCGATGGCCGCGAGCGGCAGCCCGGCGAGTGCCGGAACGGCCCCTTTGCCGAGCACGATCGGGC
>JAEZEK010000425.1 GCA_023417735.1 Pseudomonadota bacterium
GGCCAGACCAGCCAGTCGGGGACGGCGGCAAGGAGATCGCGCAGCGGCGGCGCGGCCGCGGCGGGAGGCGGCCGCTCGCCCGCGCGCTCGACGCCTGCGATCGCCACCACGTTGAGCTCCTCGCCGCCTCTGACCGGATAGTGGACGACGTGCAGGCCTGCCGCGAGCCAGAGCCCCGTGGCCGCCGCATGGATCGCGCCCGGCACCTCGGCGCGGGGCAGGGTGGCCCGCCAGGCGACCGCGCCCGTGGCGAGCTCGCCGGAATGCCCGAAGAGCGTGGTCCGGGCGGCCGAACGGACACCGTCGGCGCAGATCAGGAGGTCGGCCTCGCGCCGCTCGCCGCCGGCAAGGAACCGGACCGGGCCGTCCGCGTCGGCGCGAAGCTCGGAAACCGGCGTTCCGGTCCGCAGCTCGGCAAGGGTGCCGCGTGACACCTGCGCGAGCAGGATCTCGTGCAGGTCGCGGCGGTGGATGACGAGGTAGGGTGCGCCGTAGCGATCGCGGGCGGTGCGGCCGAGCGGGATGCGCGCCAGCCGCCGCCCGCTGCCGCCGTCGCGGATCTCGATCGCCTCGGGCGCGCTCGCGCGCTCCAGCACCGGCCGTTCCAGCCCGAGCGCGCGCAGGACGTGCACCGCGTTCGGCGAGAGCTGGATGCCGGCGCCGGCCTCGCGCGGGCTCGGGTCTCGCTCGTAGACCGTGCTTTCGAGCCCGCGCCCGGCAAGGGCGAGCGCCGCCGTCAGGCCGGCAATGCCGCCGCCGGCGATGGCCGTGCGCACGGCGCGCTCCGAAGGCTAGTCGGCGACCGCGTAGAGGCACTCGGGCGGCCGGGCCTCGTCGCCGTGCAGCACCGGGTCGAACCGATAGAGCGTGGAGCAATAGGGGCAGATCGCCTCGCTCTCGTCGCCCATGTCGAGGAACACGTGCGGATGGTCGAAGGGCGGCAGTGCGCCGATGCACATGAACTCGCGCGCCCCGATCGAGACCGACGGGACGCCCACGGTGTTGTGGAAATGGGGAATGATCTTGTCGGCCATGCGCGCAGCATCTCGTTCGAAGCAGGGACGGAGCGGGCGGACAATAGCACTGCGTCCCGGCGAGACCAGTGCCCCTTCGGGGCTTGATGACGCAGCGCGGTGGTGTATGCCGTCCGCGGCCGAGACACCGAGGCGTTATGGCACTGCAGGCATTCGATTCCGACGGCGTGACGATCGCATATCTGGACGAGGGCACGGGCGATCCGGTGCTGCTCATCCACGGCTTCGCGTCAAACCACAAGGTGAACTGGGCGGCGACCTCCTGGGTCCGCGACCTCGTGCAGGAAGGCTTCCGCGTCGTCGCCATCGACAATCGCGGCCACGGCGAGAGCGGCAAGCCGCACGATCCGGGCGCCTACGGCACGCCGGCGATGGCGCAGGACGCGCGCCGGCTGCTCGATCGTCTCGGCATCGCGCGTGCCCATGTCGTCGGCTATTCCATGGGCGCGCGCATCGCGGCCTTCCTGACGCTCGCCCATCCCGACCGGGTGCGCGCGCTTGTGCTGAGCGGGCTCGGCGAGGGGCTCGTGAAGGGGGTCGGCGCGCCGGGGCCGATCGCCGCCGCGCTCAGGGCGCCGTCGGCTGCCGATGTCGACGACCAGGCGGCGCGTGGCTTCCGCCTCTTCGCCGACCAGACCGGCGCTGACCGCGAGGCGCTCGCGGCCTGCATCACCGCGTCCCGTCAGACGCTCACGCCGGAGGAACTCGCCCGGATCGCCCGCCCTGTTCTCGTCGCCGTCGGGACGGAGGACGACATCGCCGGCGATCCGCATGCGCTCGCCAGCCTGATCCCGGGCGCTGCCGCCTTCGCCATCCCCGGGCGCGACCACATGAAGGCGGTCGGGGACCGGGCCCACAAGCGCGCCGTGATCGACTTCCTGAAGGCCAACCCCTGACGCCCGTCCGCCGCGCAGATGGCCCCTCGGCGGCACTCCCTGCAGCGCTGCCCTTGGCACATGACCGGCCTGTGATACATATCCGCTTGAGCCGGGCGGGTCAGCCGCAGGAGGTGCTCATGAACCCCACCCTTCCGAATGCAGCCCCGCTGGAGGCGGTCGATCCGCTCTGGCATGCGCTCCGCCAGGAGGCCGAGGACGTCGCCGCCCGCGACCCATCGATGGCGGCCTTCGTCCACGACAGCATCCTCAGCCACGGCTGCCTGGAGCACGCGATCAGCCATCGCATCGCCGGTCGCCTCAACCATCCGATGTTCGATGGCGGCGTCATCCGGCGCGCCTTCGAGACGATGTACGAGGCGGAGCCCGGCAATGCGGTCGCGCTGCGCGTCGACCTCGCCGCCGTCTACGACCGCGACCCGGCCTGCAATCGGTTCATCGAGCCCGCGCTCTACTTCAAGGGCTTCCACGCCATCCAGACGCAGCGGCTGAGCAACTGGCTCTACCGCGCCGGCCGCGAGGATTTCGCGCTCTATCTGCAGAGCCGCGCCTCCGAGGTGTTCCAGGTTGACATCCATCCGGCCGTCCCGATGGGCCGCGGCATCTTCATCGACCACGCCACCGGCCTCGTGGTCGGCAGCACCGCCGTCATCGAGGACGATGTCTCGATCCTGCAGAACGTGACCCTCGGCGGTACCGGCAAGGAGAGCGGCGATCGCCATCCCAAGATCCGCCGCGGCGTCCTGATCGGCGCCGGCGCCAAGATCCTCGGCAACATCGAGATCGGCGCCTGCTCGCGCGTCGCCGCCGGCTCGGTCGTGCTCGCCGCAGTCCCGCCCAACACGACGGTGGCAGGCGTGCCCGCGAAGGTCGTCGGGCGGGCGGGTTGCGCCCAGCCGGCGCGCAGCATGGATCACATTCTGGCGAGCGGGAACGGCCAAGAAGAAACTTGAGGCTCGCGCCCGTTCACGCCGTCCGCGGCACCCGCAGGGCTGCCGCGCCCGCTCAATCACCCCGAGGAGAGCCAGTGAAGAAAGAAGAACTCGCCAAGATCGAGAAGTATTTCCGTCGGTTGTTTCAGAACGATACCATCAAGATCAAGACGCGCCCGCGGAAGGACGATTCCGCGGAGGTGTTCGTCGGGGAGGAATTCGTCGGAATTCTGTACCGAGACGACGAGGACGACGACCTCTCGTACAACTTCTCGATGGCGATCCTCGATTACGACTTGAAG
>JAEZEK010000458.1 GCA_023417735.1 Pseudomonadota bacterium
CGGTAGGACGGCAGGTCGGGCGCGCCGTCCGCGACCGGGCTCCTTTCGAGCTCCGTGATGAGCTGCTTCATTTCGCTGATCTCGCGGACCTGGGCCTCGATGATCCGATCGGCGAGGAGGCGCACGCGCGGGTCCCTTATGTGAGCGCGTTCGCTCGTCATGATGGCGATCGAATGGTGCGGGATCATCGCCTTCATGTACGCCACCTCGGTGACGGTCTCCTGGCTGCGGACCAGCCAGAGCGCACCGGCGAAGACCAGGACGCTCGTACCGATGATCGCGAGGTTGGCGCGCCTGTTCTCGTACATGGACCACATGAAGGATAGCATGACGATCGCCATCGCGGCCCCCATCACCAGCGCCATCCAGGTGCGCGTCTGGCTGTAGAAGACGTGCTCAAGCGCATAGGTGTTCAGGTACATCAACCCGAACATCACGATGGTGGACGTCGCGATCATCGCGGCGAAGCGTGCGTAGCTCATGATCTTTTCCGTGCCGCTGGTTTCCGGTTCATCCCGCGGAGAATGATCGGCTGACGGATTCGTTTTACGGCTACCGACGTGCCGGTCGGGCCTGGATGCCTCCCCCAGTGTGGCCGGGGCGGACCGGCCGGGCCTCCGCTGCACACCTTACAGGACTTCGCGGAGCGCCTCGTAGATCATGAGGCCGGTCGACACCGCCAGGTTCAGCGAATCCGCCTTCCCGCGCATCGGGATCCGGACGAGTTGCCCGCATCCTCCGGCGAGCGCGGGCGACAGGCCCTGCTGCTCGTTCCCCATCACGAGCGTCATGGGCTGCCGGTAGTCGGCCCGCCGATAGTCGACGCTCGCCGACAGATGGGTGCCGACGAGGCGCAGGCGGTCGCGCCCGGCCGCGGCGAGAAAGGCGGTCTCGTCGACGCGCACGACCGGAACGTGGAAGATCGATCCCATCGTGGCGCGAACCGTCTCGAGCGCGAACGGGTCGCAGCACTGGCCGACGAGCGCCACCCCTGCGACGCCGGTCGCGTCCGCGGTCCGCAGGATCGTGCCCAGGTTTCCGGGATCCCGGACGCGGTCGAGCGCGACCCACAGGCCGCTCCGGCCGATCGTGGCCGGCGCGGCGAAGCGCTGCTCGAACACCCCGATCACCGTCTGCGGATTGTCGCGTCGGGCGATTTTCTCGAGCACCGCTGCGCTCACCTCCAGCACGGTGCCGCCGGACGCCTTCACCTCGGCGGCCATGCGGCCCACGGCCGGGTCGCTCGTCTGGTCCGGGCCGAGCACGAGCGTCGCGACCGGCCAGCCGCCGTCGAGCGCGTCGCGGACGAGCTTCCGCCCCTCCGCCAGGAAGAGACCGGTCTCGTCGCGGTGCTTCTTCATGTGCAGCGCGCGGATGTCCTTGACGAGCGGATTGGCGAGGCTCGTCACCTTGCGGTAGGCGCCCGGGGCCGGCACGGCGCTCATCGCGGCGTCCACCGTGCGAAGAGCGAGGTCGAGAGGAGCCGCCCGCCAGCCTCGCGCAGAACCAGTTCGCCCGACTGCACGCGCCCCCCGAAGACCTCCCGCACCAGCATGTCGAGAGAGAGGAAGGAGGCGCGGATGGCGTAGGCGGTGAGGATCAGGAAGCCGTTCTCCGGGTCGATGATCTCGCGGCAGGCGCGCAGCAGCTGCGGCAGGTCTCGGAAGATGTCCCAGATCTCGCCATTGGGTCCGCGGCCGTATTTCGGCGGGTCGAGCAGGATGCCGTCATAGCGGTTGCCGCGCCGGACCTCGCGGGCGGCGAATTTCGGCGCGTCCTCGAGCAGCCACCGTATCGGGCGGTCCTCCAGCCCGGAGAGCGCCTGGTTCTCGCGCGCCCACGCGATCGCCTTCCTGGAGGCGTCGACATGGGTCACGCGCGCGCCCGCCTCGGCGGCGACGAGCGAGGCGAGGCCCGTATAGCCGAAGAGGTTCAGGAGCTTCGGCTCGCGGCGCGCGGCGAGCCGCTCGCGCATGTCGCGCCAGTGCGCCTCCTGCTCGGGGAAAACCCCGACATGGCGGAACGAGGTCAGGCGGCAGCGAAACGCGATCCGGCCGTGGCGGCCGTCCCAGCTCTCGGGGCGCCCGGCTTTCCGCCGCCAGCGCCCGGCGCCCTCCTCGTCGGTATCGCCGGTGAAGACGGCGTCGGCGGCCTCCCATTCGCGCTCAGGCAGAAGCGGCGTCCAGATCGCCTGCTCCTCCGGCCGCACGAGGACCATGTCGCCGAAGCGCTCGAGCTTGCGGCCGTGACCGGAATCGAGCAGCCGGTATTCTTCGTAGCCGTCCGTGGCGAGAAGGAGCGGGCCGGGCAGGCCGTCGCTCATGCCGCCTGGTCGAGATCGAGCCGGTCGAGCAGGCCGGCATCGCCCGTTGCCAGGAAGAACGGGTTCTCGAAATCGCGCATGCCCTCGACCTTCAGCTTGCCGTAGGCGAGCGGCCGGCCGTCGAGCGTGACGACCCGTCCGCCGGCCGCACGGAGCACCGCGTCGCCCGCCGCCGTGTCCCATTCCATCGTGGGCCCGAAGCGCGGGTAGAAATCGGCCTCGCTCTCCGCCACCATGCAGAACTTCAGCGACGATCCGATCGAGCGGCGCTCGGCCGCGCCGACCTTGTCGAGCATCACCTCGGTTTCCGGCGTGGAGTGCGAGCGGCTCGCCACCGCGACCGGCGCGCCGGAGACGCTGCGGGCGCGCAGCGGCGCCGGGGCGTCAATTGCCGTGCAGTCCGGATCGACGCCTGCGGTCCAAGCCTCGCCGCCGGCGCCGGCATAGATGCGGCCGAGCGCCGGGGCGAGCACCACCCCGGCGATGGGCCGGCCGTCCTCGATGAGCCCGATGTTCACCGTGAACTCGCCGTTCCGCTTGATGAACTCCTTCGTGCCGTCGAGCGGGTCGACCAGGAAGAAGCGGCGGCCGATCTCCGGCACGCGCCCCTCCGATACGGCTTCCTCGGCGACGACGGGAACGTCCGGAAAGGCCGCCCGCAGCAGCGGCTCGATCACGCTCTCGGCGCGCCGGTCCGCTTCGGAGACGGGCGAGTTGTCGCCCTTCAGTTCGACGTCGAACTCGGTGGCGTAGACGGCGAGAACCTCCCGGGCCCCCGCGCGGGCGGCCGGGCCGGGGGGCG
>JAEZEK010000067.1 GCA_023417735.1 Pseudomonadota bacterium
GGCCGCCGCTGGATCCGGCGCGCCCTTCCTGCAAATGAGTTGCATCTTCAGTTCGGATGTGCGATCTCCCTGCGAACGGTTCGCAACAAGCTCGGGTCAGGCATGGTCGATCGTACACGCTACCGCGGCTTCGCCCTCGCTGCGGCGCTCGCTTTCGGGCTGATGCCGGCGGCGGCTCCTGCGGCCGGGAAGTTCAAGGCGGTGACCACGTTCACCGTCATCGCCGACATGGCGCAGAACGTTGCGGGCGATGCGGCGGTCGTGGAGTCGATCACCAAGCCCGGCGCCGAGATCCACAATTACCAGCCGACGCCGGGCGACATCCTCGAGGCTCAGGACGCGCAACTGATCCTGTGGAACGGACTCAACCTCGAGCGCTGGTTCGAGCGGTTCTTCCAGAACCTCCGCGATGTCCCGAGCGCCGTCGTGTCCGACGGGATCGAGCCGATGAGCATCGGCGAGGGCCCGTACTCGGGCAAGCCGAACGCGCACGCCTGGATGTCGCCGGCGAACGCTCTCGTCTACGTCGACAACATCCGCGACGCCTTCATCGCCCACGATCCGCAGAATGCCGACGCGTACCGGGCCAACGCGGACGCCTACAAGGCCCGGATCGAGGAGGCCGTCGCCCCGATCAGGGCCGCTCTCGATGGCATTCCGGAAGAGAAGCGCTGGCTCGTCACCAGCGAAGGCGCGTTCAGCTATCTCGCGCGCGATTTCGGCCTGAGGGAGCTCTTCCTCTGGCCGGTCAACGCCGACCAGCAGGGGACGCCGCAGCAGGTCCGCAAGGTGATCGACGCCATCAGGGAGAACGGTATCGGGGTCGTATTCAGCGAAAGCACCGTCTCGCCCAAGCCGGCCGAGCAGGTCGCACGCGAGACGGGCGCGCGCTACGGCGGCGTGCTCTACGTGGATTCGCTCAGCGAGCCGGACGGCCCGGTGCCCACCTATGTCGATCTCCTGCGCGTGACCGCGGAGACGATCGCGCGCGGCCTCGGGCAATGAACGTGAACCAGACGGCGCCGATGGCACCCGCACGCGGGGCTCCGGGCTCGGGCCTCGCGGTCGAGGACGTCACCGTCACCTACCGGAACGGGCATACCGCGCTCCGGGACGCCACGTTCCAGATCCCGACGGGCACGGTGACGGCCCTCGTCGGCGTGAACGGCAGCGGCAAGTCCACGCTCTTCAAGGCGATCATGGGCTTCGTCCGCACCGCGCGGGGATCGATCTCGATCCTCGGCCGCTCCGTCCCGGCCGCACTCAAGGAGAACCTGGTCGCCTACGTGCCGCAGAGCGAGGACGTCGACTGGGATTTCCCCGTCCTCGTCGAGGACGTCGTCATGATGGGCCGATACGGCCGCATGAACTGGCTGAGGATACCCCGGCCGGAGGACCATGCCGCCGTGGAGGCGGCGCTCGGCCGCGTCGGCATGCTGGATTTCCGGAAGCGGCAGATCGGCGAGCTCTCCGGCGGCCAGAAGAAGCGGGTGTTCCTCGCCCGCGCGCTCGCGCAGGACGGCCGCGTCATCCTGCTCGACGAGCCCTTCACCGGCGTCGACGTGAAGACCGAGGAGGCGATCGTGGCGCTCCTCCTGGCCCTCCGCGACGAGGGACGCGTGATGCTCGTCTCGACCCACAACCTCGGCAGCGTGCCCGAGTTCTGCGACCGCACCGTGCTCCTGAAGGGCACCGTGCTGGCCTATGGTCCGACCGCGGAGATCTTCACGCAGGCGAACCTCGAGCGGACATTCGGCGGCGTGCTCCGCCACTTCGTGATCGGGGAAACGGCGGCGGGCATGCCCCGTCCGGTCGGTGTCCTCACCGACGACGAGCGACCGTTCGTCATCTACGGCGCGAACGGCGCTACGCCCGGCCGGAACGGGAAAGGCTGAGCGGATGGCGCTGCTGCTCGAGCCGTTCTCCTATGGTTACATGGTGAACGCCATGTGGGTGAGCGCCCTGGTCGGCGCCGTCTGCGCCTTCCTTTCGGCCTATCTGATGCTGAAGGGCTGGTCGCTCATCGGCGATGCGCTCTCCCATTCGATCGTGCCCGGCGTCGCCGGCGCGTACATGCTCGGCCTGCCCTTCGCGCTCGGCGCCTTCTTCTCCGGCGCGCTCGCCGCCGGCGCGATGCTGTTCCTCAACCAGCGCACCCGGCTGAAGGAGGACGCGATCATCGGGCTGATCTTCACCTCCTTCTTCGGGCTCGGCCTGTTCATGGTCTCGCTCTCGCCCACCTCGGTGAACATCCAGACCATCATCCTCGGCAACGTGCTCGCCATCACGCCGGAGGATACGATCCAGCTCGCGATCATCGGCTTCATCTCGCTGGCAATCCTCCTCGCCAAGTGGAAGGACCTGATGGTCGTCTTCTTCGACGAGAGCCACGCCCGGTCGATCGGCCTCAATCCGACGCTGCTCAAGGTCGTGTTCTTCACGCTCCTCAGCGCTTCGACCGTCGCGGCACTCCAGACGGTCGGCGCCTTCCTCGTCATCGCGATGGTCGTGACGCCCGGCGCGACGGCCTATCTGCTGACCGACCGCTTTCCCCGCCTCATCGCCC
>JAEZEK010000068.1 GCA_023417735.1 Pseudomonadota bacterium
CTCGGTGAGGTGGCCGCGCTGCCGGCCGGCGGAGACGGCGAGCGCAAAGAGCACCGAGAGCTGGCAGGTGAACGCCTTGGTCGAGGCGACGCCGATCTCGGGGCCGGCGAGCGTCGGCAGCACGTAATCGGATTCACGCGCGATCGTGGACGTCGGCACGTTCACGACGGCCGCGATCTTCTGCCCGTGCTTCCGGCAATAGCGGAGCGACGCCAGCGTATCGGCCGTCTCGCCCGACTGCGAGATGAAGAGTGCCAGCCCGTCCGGGTCGAGCGGCATCTCGCGGTATCTGAACTCCGAGGCGATATCGATCTCGACCGGGAGCCGCGCCAGCCGCTCGAACCAGTACTTGCCGATCAGGCCCGCGTAATAGGCCGTGCCGCAGGCCGAGATCGACAGGCGCGTGAGCCTGCTGAAGTCGACCTCCGCGCCCGGCGGCAGCACGGCGCGGCCGGTCGCGAAATCGATGTAGTGGCCGAGCGTGTGGGAGATCACCTCCGGCTGCTCGTGAATCTCCTTCAGCATGAAGTGGCGGTGATTGCCCTTGTCGACGGTCAGGCTCGCGGCGACCGCATGCGTGACCGGGCGGTCGACCCGATTGCCCTGTTCGTCGAAGATCTCGACGCCGCTCCGTGTGATGACCGCCCAGTCGCCCTCCTCGAGATAGGTGATCCGGTCCGTGAAGGGGGCGAGCGCGATGGCGTCGGAGCCGAGATACATCTCCCCCTTGCCGTGGCCGATGGCGAGCGGGCTGCCGCGCCGGGCCGCGATCAGGAGATCGTCCTCCCCCTCGAACAGCGCCGCCATCGCGAAGGCGCCCTCCAGCCGATGCAGCGTGTCGGCCATCGCTTCCTTCGGCGAAAGGCCGCGGTCGAGCGCCATCGTCAGGAGATGGGCAATCACCTCCGTGTCCGTGTCGCTGGCGAGCTTGCGCCCGGCCTTGCGGACCTCCTCGCGCAGCGCCTGGAAGTTCTCGATGATGCCGTTGTGAACGACGGCCACCTTCTCGGTCGCGTGCGGATGGGCATTCGCCTCGTTCGGCGCGCCATGCGTGGCCCAGCGCGTGTGGCCGATGCCGATCAGCCCCGCGAGCGGTTCCTCCTTCAGGCGCGTCTCGAGGTGGACGAGCTTCCCCTGCGCGCGCCGGCGCGTCAGGTGCCCGTGCTCGAGCGTCGCCACGCCGGCGGAGTCATAGCCGCGGTATTCGAGCCGCTTCAGCGCGTCCACGAGGAGCGGCGCCACCGGACTGTGACCCAGAATACCGACAATGCCGCACATTCGCGTTCTCCAGAAGAAGGCACCCGGGCAGATAAGCGATCCGCTTCCCCGGTGAAAATCAAAAGCAATTTCGAACTATGACTAAGAACCGGCCGTCAGGCGCGCTTCGGGCTCTTGGCTTGCGCCCAGCCGGGCTTCACGACCTGGCGGGCGCGCCCGAGCGCCAGGGCGCCGGCGGCGACGTCGTCGGTGATGACGCTGCCGGAGGCGATATAGGCGCCGTCGCCGACCGTGACGGGCGCGACGAGCGCCGTGTTCGACCCGATGAAGGCGTTGGCGCCGATCTCCGTGTGGTGCTTGTGAACGCCGTCGTAATTGCAGGTGATCGTGCCGGCGCCGACATTCGTCTTCGCGCCGACATGGGCGTCGCCGATATAGGTGAGGTGGTTGACCTTGGCGCCGTCGTCGATGACGGCGTTCTTGATCTCGCAGAAGTTGCCGACATGGACCCCGCTGCCGAGCTCGGCGCCCGGGCGCAGGCGCGCGAATGGGCCGACCACGGCGCCGGTGCGGATGCGGGCGCCCTCGATGTGGCAGAAGGGGCGGATCTCGACGCCGTCATCGACCGCCACGCCCGGCCCGAAGACGACATTCTGGCCGACCGTGACGTCGCGGCCGAGCTCGGTGTCGTAGGCGAAGAAGACGGTCTCCGGCGAAAGGAGGGTTGCGCCGCCCGCCATCGCGGCGATGCGCAGCCGGTCCTGGAACAGGCGCTCGGCCTCGGCGAGCTGGAGCCGGTCGTTGATCCCGAAGACCTCCTCCGCGTCGATTTCGATCGCCTCGACACGCTCGCCGTTGCCGTTGGCGATCGCAACCGCGTCGGTCAGGTAGAACTCGGCCTGCGCATTGTCGCAGCCGATCGCGTCGAGAAGCGCCAGCGCCCGGTCGCCGCGCAGCGCCATGATGCCGCCGTTGCAGAGCCGGATGGCGCGCTCGGCCTCCGACGCATCCTTGTGCTCGCGGATCGCGCGGAGCTGCCCGTCCTCGACGATCAGGCGGCCGTAGCCGGTCGGATCGGCGGGCACCATCCCGCCGACCACGACCGCCACGCCTTCGGCGAGCCGCGCCCGCATCCGCGCGACGGTTGCGGCCGAGACGAACGGCGTGTCGCCGAAGATGACGACGAGATCGTCGCATCCCTCTGCCAGGGCGGCGCGCGCGGCAAGCACCGCATGGGCGGTGCCGCGGCGCTCCTGCTGGACGTGGACGGAGGCCGACGGCGCGTGGCGCGCGACGACCGTGTCCACGCCGGCGTGATCCGGGCCGACCACCACGGCGATCCGGTCGGCGCCGGCGGCGCGGACGGCGCGGACGACGTGCGCCACCATCGGCAAATGGCCGATCGGATGCAGCACCTTTGGGAGGCGGGATTTCATCCGGGTGCCTTCGCCCGCGGCGAGAACGACGGCCAGGCAGGTGCGCATGTTCGGTTCCACTCCCGATGGCCGGGCGAAGGCGGACGAAGAGCCGCGCTTGTCCCGGAGCGGCCCGTGGGTTACCGCAAAACGCCGCCCCGAGAAACCCGCGCGAAACCGATGCCGCCGCCCCTACCCCGGCGCTTCACGGACATTGCCGTGATGGCGCTGATGCCCCTCTTCTTCTCGTCCAATCTCGTCCTCGGGCGGGCGGCGGTGGCGGAAGTGCAGCCCTGGACGCTCGCCACGCTGCGCTGGAGCGTGGCGCTCGTCATCCTGCTGCCCTTCACCCTCCGCCAGCTCCACGCCTACAGGCACGCGCTCGTCCGCGAGGGGCGCGTGCTCGGCATCCTCGGCGTGCTCGGCATGGTGATCTGCGGCGGCGTCGTCTATCTCGGCCTCGCCCGCACGACCGCCACCAACGCCATCCTGATCTACACCTCCTCGACGGTGATGATCCTGATCCTCGAGCGGGTCTTCCGCGGCCGGCCGGTGACCGGCCGCCAGGCGCTCGGCGTGGTGCTCGCCTTCGCCGGCGTCGGGGTCATCGTGCTGCGGGGCGACCTCGGCCGGCTGTTCAGCCTGGAACTGAATTCCGGCGACCTTTTGATCGCCGCGGCGGCCCTGTCCTGGGCCGTCTATTCCGTCGTCCTGCGGAAATCCTCGCTCGGCCGCATCCCCACCCTGCCGCTCTTCGCCGCGATCGTGGTCGCCGGCGTCGTGGCGCTGGCGCCCTTCATGGCCTGGGAGACCGTGCGCTCCGGCACCTTCCCCGCGACCGCGAGCGCATGGGCGGCGATCTTCGGGCTCGCGCTCTTCCCCTCGGTGCTCGCCTTCTCGTTCTACAATTACGGGGTGCAGCGCTTCGGGCCGGCGGCGAACGGCATGCTGCTCTATTTCATGCCCGCCTACGGCGTGCTGATGTCGGTCCTCTTCCTCGGCGAGAGCTTCCGCCCGTTCCACCTGGCCGGGCTCCTCCTCGTCCTGCCGGGCGTCGTGCTCGCGACGGCGCCGCCGGAACTGCTCCGACGCGCATGGAGGCGAATGTGAGCGACACGAGCGATCTCGAAGCCGAGTACAACAACCGGGCGCGCGTGCCGGAGCATCCGGCGATCCTCGCCGCATGGGCGCGCGACGCCGCCGCCTATCGCCGCGCGCGTGCCGGCGCCGCCCGGTTCGGCCTCGCCTATGGCCGGCATCCGCGCCAGCGGCTCGACCTCTTCCTCGCCGACGACGACGATCCGGTGCGGCCGGTCGCCCTCTTCATCCACGGCGGCTACTGGCAGGCGCTCGA
>JAEZEK010000156.1 GCA_023417735.1 Pseudomonadota bacterium
TTACGGCACCTACCACGCCGCCGGCAGCGGCGAGACGACATGGTGGGATTTCGCCCGCTTCGTCTTCGCAAGCGCCGCCCCCTGGCAGAGGCCGCCGGAGGTGCGCGCGATCGCGACCGCAGACTACCCGACGCCCGCCAGCCGCCCCGCCAATTCCAGGCTGGACTGCTCCCGCCTTTCTACGGCCTTCGGACTGCGCCTCCCAGACTGGCAGCCGAGCGTACGCGCATGCGTGGAGGAACTCTGCCGGGCTGCGGAGACGGAGAGCGAGGCCGTGAAGGTCGTCCGCCCCGAACCGCCGGCGGGAGGCCTCGCGTGAAGCCGCTGCCTGCGCTTGGCGAACGGCATGGACACCAAGTCGCAGGGCATGGTAGCGCGATGACGGCGGGCGTGACATATAGAGTGTGCATCGCACAAAAGGCGCGGTAACCTGCTCTGAAAGCAGCCAGGCGTGGAGCTTCGGAACGTGTCGGGAAACGAGTTGCAGGCCGCCGCATTGCAAGCAGCCACGGCGATCGTGACGAGGACGGAGACCCGGTCCGTTCAAACCTCCGCACGGGAAATCGCGAAGATCGCCGCGCTCATTCTCCGGGAGCTCGACAAAGAGCTCGACAAGGCCGCTGCAATGCAACGCGAGGCGAAGTGAGCACCGGCATGTCGAGTCTCCTGGGAAAGCTGATCGGGCCCGGCGCCGCGCCCCATGCCCGCGACAAGGCTCCCGAGAGAGAGGAGAGGGTGGTTTCGGAACGCTCCGGCGCTGCTCCGCAGCCCTTGGGCAAGCCGGGCTCCGAGGGCGAAGGGCTGTTGCTCTTCGACGAGCCGTTCTACCTGGAGCGGAACGGAGACGTCCGGGAGAAGGTCGGCGCCGGCGGCGGCACCGCCCTGGAGCACTTCCTGAAGTACGGCCGCGCCGAGGGCCGCGCGCCGAATCCGTATACGCTCAAGGACCATCGGGGAGAGGTGGAACGGGTCTTCGTCTTCGGCAGGTACGTTTTCCTCACGGGCTGGCTCGATGTTCCCTTGGCGGACACGGACATTGCCGCCGTCTCCTTCGGAGGGCACAAGTTCGACGTCCGGCACTCCGCGTTCCAGTACCGTCGGCTCGACGTCTGCGAGGCGGTGGGCGCACCGCCTTTCATGCAGCTCGGCTATGCGATCCTTACGAAGATCGAGACGGAGCATCTCGTCAGCGACGAGTTCTCGTTCCGCGCCGACGGCTACGGGCGCAAGCTCTATCCCCAGTATTTCAACCGGGGTGGCGACTTTCTCGACGAGGTGCTGAAGTACTTCTCTAATTTCCAGAGGATGGACGGCGACGGACGGGGCCTCTATCGCATTCCCCGAGCCATGCTGAAGCATCTTCAGGCGCTCTTTTCGGCCTATCTCGCCGAGAATGAGGAGCCGGCGGTCAGGCTGACGTCGGAACCGATCCCGCACGATCGGAAATGCGCATTCGTTTTCGTACAGTGCGGCCCGCTTCCGCTCCTGCCGGCCGTGTTCCACTATCTGCGCAGCACGCGCTTTCCGGTCGAGGTGATCATCGTCAACAACAGCCGCGCCTATCGGGAGCACGCGCTCTCGACGCTGGCCGAGCTTTCGACGCTGCTCGGAGTGCCGTGGCGCTACCTGGAGTTCGCCCGGAACATCGGCTTCAGCAGCGCCTGCAACGCGGCGGCGGCGGAGACCGATGCGGAGTTCGTCTGCTTTCACAACAACGACGTGTTCACCGCCGACCCGGCCGACTACGACCGAGTCATACAGGCGCTCGTGGACAACCCGCGTCAGGTGCTCGGGGTGCGCCAGCGCTTCCCGAGCGGCGGGCTCATGCATGACGGGCTTCAGGTCGGCGTGCTCGATCCCGTCATGACGAACGGGGCCGAGGGAATCCTGTCGGGCGTCTCCGTCGGGCGCGGGGCGCCGCCCGGACGCGTCTTCGGGCCGACCTTCACGTCAGGGTCGTTCCTCGCGGTCGGCCGGGACCTGTTCCGGTCCGTCGGAGGCTTCTCGGACCAGTACCTTTTCGGCCATTTCGAGGATCTCGATCTGTGTCTCCGTCTCGCCGAGGAGGGGGCCCCGACTGCAATCCTCAAGGACGTGTCGTTCATTCACTCGGAAGGGGGCGGCTCTGCCGTGCCGGAGCACATCACCAGAACCGTTCCCATGCTGAACCGCCTGATCTTCACGGAGACGTGGAGCGCCCGCCTGGCACCTCTGATCGAAGGAGAGAAGGCGGATGCCTAGGCTCGCCATCCTCACGCTGTTTCATTCGCTGCTCTACCGCGGCGGCGCGCAGCAATGCGCCTACTCGCTTTTCTCGACGCTGCGGGAGAGGGGGGACGACTGCCTGTTCGTGGCCGCCGATCCGGACTGGCTCGCGCACAACAGGAAGGCCGACACGTTCCTGCGCCCGTCGGGGATGGGGCCGAACGAATTCCTCTTCTCGATCCAGCACTACGACCATTTCTGGCAGCGCACGAACAGCGCGTACGCCAAGCGTTCGCTCCTCGATTTCCTCGAGGCGGAAGGCGTCACGCACGTCTTCCTGTCGCATTTCATGCATTTCGGCATCGACCTGATCCCGCTGATGGCGGAGCGTGGAATTTCCGTCCATGTCGGATTCCACGAGATGCTGACGTCCTGCTATGCGAACGGGCAGATGGTTACGCGCAACACCAACGAACTCTGCTCGGTGTCGGCGCCGGACCGCTGCGCGCAGTGCTTCCCCGATATTCCGCCGGACCTGTTCTTCCTGCGGAACATGCATTTCAAGAAGTGCCTGGGGGAGGCAAAGGGCTACATATCCCCGTCGCTCTTCCTGCGCGACAGGCTTTCGGCCTATGGCCTTGAAAAGGATAAGTTTTCCGTGATCTGGCACGGAATCGACGAGGCATCGTTCCGGGCCGGCACCGGGTTCGCCCGCGGACACGACGTCAACGCGGCACAACAAGGCGGCCGGCGGCGCGAGGTGGTGCGCTTCGGCTATTTCGGCCAGCTCGTCGACAACAAGGGCGTGCAGACGCTGCTGGAGGCGGCGCGGCTCCTGGAGGACCGCGACGCGGGCAAGTTCCAGGTCGCGATCAACGGTGCCAATCTCGAGGCTGGCAGCCCGGCGTTCCAGGAGCGCTTCCGCGCGGCGATCGCCGAGAGCGCCGAGTGGATGACCGGCAAGATCCTGCTGCGCGGCCCCTACATCCACGACACGCTGCCGTTCCGGATGGCGGAGGTCGACGTGGTCGTCGTCCCGTCGCTCTGGTGGGAGATCTACTGCATGGTGGTGGACGAGGCGAAGTTCTTCGGCAAGCCGCTCATCGCCTCGGCGATCGGCGGCATCCCGGAGCGCGTCGACCCGGCTACCGACGGATACCTGGTGGCGCCAGGCGACGCGCTCGGCCTCGCCGATGCCATGGAGCGCTTCATGACGGAGGGGCACCGCTTCGCGCCGCGGATCGGTTCGGAGCAGCGCTGGGACGTGATCGCCGACCGCTATCTCGAAGTCTTTTACGGCCAGGCGGAGGCGGCGGAGCGGCCGCGGCCCCTGCAGGCGCTCGGCTGAGGGGCGCCCCGGTGTTCTGGACGAAGCGAAGGCATGCCCCGGGCGGCACCGGACCCGATGCCGCTCCGGCGCATGCCACGACGGGCGGCGAGGAGAACGCCGTGGAGGCGAATTCCGAAGAGGACAAGAACAAGATGAGTGAGACGCAGGTGCGGGCGACGGAGGAGTCCGCGGAGTACATCCGGGAGCTCTACGCGCACATCCTCAGGCGCGAGCCGGGGGAGGCGGAGCTGAAGAACTGGGTCGCGGCGGCCGAGAAGGGGATGAGCCAGCGCGATATCTTTCACGCCTTCGTCACCTGCGACGAGTACAAGGCGCTGCGCGGCGCAGTGGAGCCGGGGCATCCGGTCGGTCATTACTATTCGCCGGTGGTAGACCCCAGCGAGCTCGTCGGCGCGCGCAAGCCGAAGCGGGACGTGGAGCCCGAGGCGATCGCCGGGATCGACCTCTCCCTGCCGCGCATGCGCGCCTTCTGGATGCGCCACGCCGAGGCGATCCGCGCCACGCCCTATTCCGACGACCCCGACGGCAAGCACCGGTTCTACGCCCACAACGACATCTTCCCGATCGGCGACGCGACGATACTGCGCGCCATGATCCTCGCCAACCGGCCGAAACGGATCATCGAGATCGGCTCGGGCTTCTCGTCCGCCGTCATGCTCGACACGATCGAGGAGGCGGGGCTCGACACCAATCTCGTGCTGATCGAACCCTATACGGAGCGGCTGCGCTCGCGGCTGCGCGCGGAGGACAATGCGCGCGTGCGCATCGTCGAGAAGCCGGTGCAGGAGGTGCCCGTCGATGAGTTCAGGACGCTGGAATCGAACGACATCCTCTTCATCGATTCCACCCACGTGCTGAAGACCGGCAGCGACGTCCATTACGAACTGTTCTCGATCCTGCCGGCGCTGAAGCCGGGCGTGCTGATCCACTTCCACGACATCCCCTATCCGTTCGAATACCCGGACCTCTGGATCTACGAGCGCCGCTATTCGTGGAACGAGGCGTACGCCGTGCGCGCCTTCCTCATGTACAACTGGAACTACCAGGTCGAGTTCATGAACGGCCTCTTCCACATGAAGGCGGCCGACGCCATCAAGGAGGTCTTCCCGCGGTTTAGCCACAATCCCGGCGCCAGCCTCTGGATCAGGAAGCTGAGCTGAATGCGCGCAGGCGAGCTTGATACCGGTTGCCTCTCGCAATGACCCGTCCACGAATAGCGATCGTCCACATCGGCAAGACGGGCGGCAACACTCTTATCGAAGCGCTGGCGCGCCATTATCCGAAGGATGAGCGCGCACCTCATATCATGGGGCCCAAACGTCCGGAGCCCGAAAGCCTGGGCTCG
>JAEZEK010000252.1 GCA_023417735.1 Pseudomonadota bacterium
ACAGGGCCAGGTTTCTACGCGGCCGCGGCCGACCCGGTCGGCGTGGCGGAGGCCGGGCCGCGCACCGCCTCCACGCTCTCGCGCACGCGCGGTCCGCCATGGGCGACGAGACGCTCGACCGGCATGGGCCGCCCCATCAGGAAACCCTGGGCGCCGTCGCAACGCTCGCTCCGCAGGAGCGCCAGCTGTTCGGCCGTCTCGATCCCCTCCGCCAGCACGGTGATCGCGAGGCTCCGGCCCATGGCTGTGACGGCCCGGACGATGGCCAGAGCCTGCGCGTCCGAGCAGACGTCCTCGATGAAGGAGCGGTCGAGCTTGATCTTGTCGAAGGGGAAGGCGCGCAGCGTGTCGAGGGAGGAATAGCCGGTGCCGAAATCGTCGAGCGCGACGCTGACGCCGAGCGCCTTGATCTGCCGGATGGTGTGAAGCGAGCGGGCCTTGTCCCTGATGAGCGCGGTCTCGGTCAGTTCGAGCTCCAGGCGCGACGGCGACAGGCCGGTTTCCACCAGCACCTCGTGCACGAGATGGGCGAGCTTCGGGTCGGTGAGCTGCAGGGCCGAGAGGTTCACGGCGACCGAATAGGGCGGCTCCCAGAGGGATGCGTCACGGCACGCGCGCCTGAGGACCCATTCGCCGAGCGCAAGGATCAGGCCGCTCTCCTCGGCGAGCGGTATGAACTCGGACGGCGACACGTTGCCCCTTTCGGGGTGGCGCCAGCGCAGCAGCGCCTCGTATCCGATGATCCGGCCGTCCTCGATGGAGGTCTGGACCTGGTAGTCCACCGACAGATCGTCCGTGGCGATCGCATGCCTCAGGTCCTGGGCGAGCTGCCGGCGCTCCCGGACCAGATTGCCGAGCTCCGTGTCGTAGAAGCAGATCTCGCCGCCCGCCTTCGCGCGGTACATGGCGAGATCGGCGTTGCGGGTCAGCGTACCCGGATCGGTGCCGTCCTCGGGGAAGACCGCCACGCCGATGCTCGCGCCGATGGCCGAGCCGTTCTCCTCGAGCGGCAGTGGGGCGAGGATCAGGGCCTCGATCTCGCGCGGAATGCGCGTCAGCGCCTCGCGGCTCGCGAACGGGGCGACGGCGAAGAACTCGTCACCGCCCACGCGCGCAAAGACGGTGCCGTCCCTGCCGAACGCGCGCATGCGGTCGGCGAGGGCGCACAGCGCCCTGTCCCCGGCCTCGTGGCCGAAGGTGTCGTTCAGCTCCTTGAAGCGGTCGAGGTCGATGCCGATCACCGCGAACCGGCCGTTCCGCTGGCCGGACTCCTCGATGAGCCGCCCCAGATGCTCGTTGAAGCTCGTGCGGTTCGGCAGGCCCGTCAGCGGGTCGTGCAGCGCCATGTGGCGCAGCTGCTCCTCCGAATCCGCCCGTGTCCGGGCTTCGAGGAGGTAGCTCGTGATCCCCGTGCCGCCGATGATGAAGCCGATCAGCGCAACCGCCAAGGCCATCGCGCGGAACGCCTCGCCGTCCGCCCCCGCGCTCGCGCCGGGCATCGGCTGGACCTCGAAGGCGGCCATGCCCGTGAAATGGAGCGAGACGATCGCCAGCACGAGCAGGGCCACGGCAGCGTGGCGCCAGGCACCGTTCGTCCACCGTCCCGCGCTCCACGCGAAGGCGGCGGAAAGGGTGACGGCAAGCACGACCGAAGCGACGAGGTAATCGGTATGCCAGGACACCAGGCCGTCGACCCGATAGGCGAACATCCCGGTGTAGTGCATCGCGGCGACGGAAAGGCCGACGAGGGCTCCGCCGAGCGGCAGCAGCCGGGCGTGCCGACCCGCGGCCGCGATGGCGAAGCCGACGGTGGAGCCGGCAACGGCGACGAGGACGGACAGAATGGTCAGCGTGGCGTCGAAGGACACCGACGCCGGCGCCGTGTAGCCCAGCATGGCGATGAAGTGCGTCGCCCAGATCGCCGATCCCGCGCACACGCCGGTGAGGAAGACCCAGCCCCCGCGCGGCCACCCCGCGACGCTCAGCGCCTGCCGGAAGAGCCGCGTCGTCGCCAGCGAGCCGAGCACGCAGACGATGCCGGCCAGCAGCACGAGGTAGAGATTGTGTTCGTAGACAAGACAGCCCAGCACGCGCACGGGCCACTCCTCGGCCGCAAGGTTCGCCATCGGAGCCCCTAGCGCGCCGGAGGTTAACTTTGCGTGGCGATCGTCAGCGCAATTCGCCCTCTGCGCGAATTCGAGCCGGAACGGGCAGGGATCCGCGCCCAAGCCGCGCCCTGTCCGGCAGCCCGGGCGCAATCGTCGAGCCGCTGCCGCGTGTCGGGCGCGCCCAAGCCCGGCAATCGTGCCACATGAACGCCGCCTGCAACGTGCTGGCGGCGGCACGGCAATTCGACTACCGTTCGCGCGACGGCACCTCAGGGGCCACGGGACGGGTGTCAGATCAGCATGTCCGAGCTGTCGGAGCCGGAGGTCGGGGGTTCAGAGGCTCCGGCCAAGCCGGACGCCTTCAAGGTTTTCGTGCTCGAGCTGCAACGTGCCATGGCGGCCGGGGAGCTCGCGGCGGCACGGAGCATGCTCGACGGCGCCGAATCATACTGGCTGAAGCGCCCTGCGGCCAGGTTTTGGCAGGCCCGCCTGCTTCTCGAGGAAGGCAGGCTCGCCGAAGCCGAAGCGGCGTGCCGCGCCGTTCTCGAATCGCATCCCGACCACGTCTCCGTCACGTCCCTCCTGTGCAGGGTGCTGACCGCCGCGGGCCGCGCCGACGAGGCACGCGATCTCTTCGCCCGGTGCGTGTGGACCAGCGCACTGACGCCCGAGCAGAAGGCCGCCGGCCTGGCCGATCTCACCACGGCGGGAGAGGCCGGTGAGGTCGAGGCGTTCATCCGGCGCCTCGAGGCCGTCCGTCCATCGGAACCGCGCGAATCGGGCCGCATTGCCATTTCCGAAGCCCGGCTCGGTCTGCCCGAACGCGCGCTGGAGCGGCTGACAGGCATCGAACAGGCGAACGAGCTGACGCGCGTACAGACGTCGCACCTCATTCAACTCCTCGTGCAGGAACGCAGGCTCGGCGAGGCCCGGGCCCGCGCAGCCGCGCTCATCGAGGCCGAGCCAGCCGATCCGGAGTGGCCGCTGCGGCTGGCTCAGATCGAGTTCCTGGAAGGCGACATGGCGGCGGCTGCCGACCGGCTTTCCGAGGCCCTGGCGCGGGCGCCCGGCAAACCTGCCCTCCTCAAGGCGCTCGCCGGCATGCCGATACCGCCCGACCGCTTCCAGACCATCTTCAGCCAAGTCGAAGCGGCCCGGCGCCACTCGGAGTTCAACCAGATCGCGAACTGGTCTTTCGCATTGGTGGCGCTGCAGGCCCGGAAGACCGACACGGCGATCGAGGCGCTGGAAGCGATCGGGGCAGGTTCGGACGAAACCCGTGCCACCGCCCAGCACATGCTGTCCGTTCTCCGCGCTCGTCCCCTCCGGGACTGGACCGACAAGCCGCGCTTCGTCCAGGACCCGGGACGGGCCGCGCACATCGTCCGCGCGGATGGCGCCGCGGCGACGCTGTTCGTGTTCCCCGGCCTGCAGAACCAGTTCGGCAGCCTGCCATACGGCTATCTGGACGTCCTCCTGTCCGGGATGCCGGCGAACGTCGTCTACCTGAAGGATGTCGGGCAAACCGCGTTTCTCGACGGCGCCGGCGAGCTGGGCCAAAGCGAGCCGGCAATGGCGGAAAGCCTGGCGAGGATTGCACGCGAGCTCGGCGCTCCCCGGATCGTGACGCTCGGAAGCAGCATCGGCGGCTTCGCAGCCCTCCGCTACGGCGCGCTGCTCGGTGCGCAGGCCGCGATCTCGTTTTCCGGGCCGACCAGGCTCTACTCGACGAACGACCCGCCCCGCGCCTCCAGCCGCCGGGCCGGG
>JAEZEK010000281.1 GCA_023417735.1 Pseudomonadota bacterium
GCGGCGCGCGGACGCGCCGCCCGATCGGCAATCACCACTCCGGCTTCGGGGGGATGAGATCCGAGACGCCTTGGAATTCGTCCGTGGGATAGACGAATTTCAGATCGCCGCCCTGCCATTGCGCGAGCAGCACGGTGCGCCCGACGGGAAGGCCCCGGTCGTCCCAGGAGAACGGGCCGAGGATGGTGCGGACCGGCTCCTGCTCGGTGCGGGCGTGCAGCCATTCCTTCAGCTTGGCATTGTCGGTGGTCTCCGCGCCCCGGACCGCCTGCTCCATGCCCTCGCAGACGGCGAAGGGAATCGCGGAATCCTCGTCGGCATCGGCCCCGAACTTCTCCTTGAAGACCCGCTGGAAGTCCTGGTTGGTGAACTCCTCCCCGGCGATCAGCCCGGCCCACGGCGCGTCGGCGTGCCAGGAGGTATGGACGATCACGCCTTCAGCTGCCTGGCCGAGGCCTTCCAGATACTCGTTCTGCGTGCCCTGGCTCAGGTAGAGCATCTTAGGCTGCGCCTTGACCGTCTGGAGCGCGCGCGTCAGCTGCACCGCCTCTTCCGCCGACGCCGTCAGGCCGATCACGAGATCCGCGTTCGACCGCTTGATCGAGTTGGCGAGGTTCAGCCAGTCGGAAAAGCCCTCTTCCGGCCAGCGCTCCTCCATCACCACCTCCATGCCGGCGTCCTTCAGGTAGCCCGGCGCGAGATCGGCGACGATGCCGCCCCCCGGGTTCTGGACCTTCTGGCCGAGCAGGCCGGCGGCGATGGCATTGGCGAAGAAGTCGTCGGCATGGACGAGGGCGACGGTCTTCGGCCGTTCGCCTTCGGCCACCCGCTCGGTGATCAGCTTCACTGGCGCGTCGCCGAAGAGCTCCGCCGCGTTCTGCTGGAAGTAGAACATGTTGTCGTAGCCCTGCGTCCAGATGCGGAGCGCGCCGCCGGACGGGACCGGGTAGACCATGCCGTACTTGTTCACGATCGACGAGGTCGGGAACGTGAGCTTCGACGAGAAGGTGCCGAACAGAAGGTCGACCTTGTCGACGTTGATGAGCCGCTCGTACTGGCTGAGCGCGGTCTCGGTGTCGGAGCGGTTGTCGCTCACGATCAGCTGGACCTTCTTGCCGAGGAGCCCGCCCTTCTCGTTGATCATGTCCACACAGAGCTCGAAGCCCTGGCGATGCTTCTCGCCGGTGACGGCGAACCCGCCGGTGAGCGGCAGCGAAGACCCGATCTTGATGACGTCCTGGGCAAGGCCGGTCGACCCCAAGAGCGCGGTCACCGCGGCGGCCAGCATCCCTGTTGAAACTACTCGCATTCTGATTCCTCCCTTGCGCCTGCCTCGCCTTTTCCGGTTCTGCAAACGTTTGCCACTTTCGGCCCGGCCGGTGATTTGGTCAAGGTGCCGCTACGAAAACCCGATCCGGGGCGGATGCGCTCAGCGGCCGGAGAGTGCGCGCGTCGAGCCGCGCACCACGAGTTCCACCGGCAGCACGACGTGCCGTGGCAGCCGCTCCGGTTCCGGTGCCGCGATCAGGTCGAGCAGCAGCTCCGCCGCCCGGCGACCGATATCCACGAGCGGGGCGCGCACGGTGGTCAAGGCGGGCGAGAGCAGGTCCACCATCGGCATGTCGTTGTAGCCGGTGACGGAAATGTCGCCCGGGCACTCGAGCCCGAAATCCCGGAACGCGGCGATCGCCCCGACCGCCAGCCGGTCGTTCGCGCACACGACCGCCGTGACGCCGGTCCGGCGCGTCGCCAGTTCCCTCGCGCAGCGCCGACCCTCGTCGATGCTGTAGGCCGCCGCCGGCACGATCGCGTCCTCCCGCACCTCGAGCCCGAGCGCGCCGCATTCGCGCACGAACGCCGCCTTGCGCTCCGCCCCCGTCGAGAGGCTTTGCGGGCCGGCGATGTGGCCGATGGCGCGATGCCCGATCCCGACGAGGTGGCCGAGCGCCTGGCGGATGCCCGCCGCATGGTCGCTGATGACGGAGGAGACCCGCTCGTCCTCGACCCGGCGCCCGAGCGTCACCATTGGGACGCCCTGGTCGAGGAGCTTGGAGACGACGTCGTCCTCCCGCTCGACGCTGCCGAGGATCAGCCCGTCGACATTGCGCGACCGCATCATCGCGATCACGTCGGCTTCGCGGCTGAAATCGCCGTCGAGGCTCGCCACGATCGAGACGAAGCGTTTCGGCAGCAGCGCCTCCTCCAGCCCGCGCAGGATCAGCGCGTAGACTGGTTCGGTGATGTCCGGGATCACCACGCCCACCATCCGCGTGCGCCGCGTCCGCAGGGAGTAGGCTTCGGCATTCGGCTGATAGCCGAGATCCGCACTCACCCGCCGGACGTGGTCGGCGAGGTCCTTCGCGACCGGATGGCGGGTGTTCGGATCGAGTGCGCGCGACGCCGTGGACACGTGAACCCCCGCCGCGCGCGCCACGTCCTTCAGCGTCGTCCGGTTGCCCATCTCGCTCCGCATCCCCGCCCGGACTGCTCCGGCACATACATAAAGGCAAGACGAAACACGAATGGCAATCGTTTGCCACTGATGCCACGGACTGCTATAGCAGCCCGGACGAGGGAAGGGAGACGCTTGTGAGGATTGGATTCATCGGCTTCGGCGACATGGGAATCCGGATCGTGCCGCGCCTCATGGGGGCCGGCTATTCGGTGACGGGCTGGAACCGCACGCGCGACAAGGCGGAAGGCCTCATCGCCTCCGGCCTGGAATGGGCCGACAGCCCCCGCGCCGTCGCCGAGACGTCCGATGTGGTGTTCGCGATCGTGACCGATGCCGCGGCGGTGCGCGCGGTGGCGCTCGGCCCCGACGGCGTCATATCCGGCCTGAAGCCGGGCGGCATCTTCGTCGACATGAGCACCATCGCGCCGGAGGCGAGCCTCGAGATTTCGGCCGCCTTCGAGGCGGCCGGGCTGACCATGCTCGATGCGCCGCTCTCCGGTAGCCCCCCGGTGGTGGAGGCCGGCAACGCATCGGTCATGGTGGGCGGCGACAAGGCGGCGTTCGAGCGCATCGAGCCGGTGCTCCTCGCGATCGGCCGGAAGGCCCTCTACATCGGCGAGCGCGGCAAGGCCGTGCGCATGAAGGTCGCGCTCAACATGTGCCTGGTCATCGAGATGGTGGCCTTCTGCGAGGCCGTGGCGCTCGCCGAGAAGGGCGGCGTCGACCGCGCCATCGCGGTGGAGGCCATGCTCAACAGCGTCGTCGCCTCGCCGGTCATGGCCTATCGCGGCCCCTTCATCCTGGAGGGCAAGATGCCGGAGAAGGCGCTCGCCGACGTCACGCTGCAGCAGAAGGACATGCTGCTGGCGCTCGACCTCGGGCGCAAGAGCGGCGTGCCCGTGCCGCTCGGCGCTGCCGCCAATGAGATGCTCAACGCCTGCCGCGGGCTCGGCATCGATCATCGCGATTTCGTCACCGTCTACGAAGTCTACCGCCGTCTCGGAGGAATGCTGAAATGAGTGCACCCAAGCCCTACAGGACGCGCGTCGAGGACGTTCCGCTCGTCGAGGGCCTGACCCGCGAGGACGGCTGGATCGACATGCAGGTCCGCTTCCTGATCGACCAGAAGAGCGCCGGCTCCGACAAGCTCGTCTTCGGCCACACGCTGATGACGCCCGGCGCGAGCCACGAGAAGCACCGCCATTTCCATTGCGACGAGTTCCTGATCGTGATGTCCGGCAGCGGCATCATCTTCACCGACGACGGCGAGGAGCCCGCGAAGGCCGGCGACGTGGTGTTCACGCCGCGCGGGCACTGGCACGGTTTCCGCAACACGGGCGACGTCGATTCGCTGCTGATCTGGGGCTGGAGCGGCGCGGGCTCGCTGGAGGCGGCGGGCTACGAGGTGCCGCCCGACGCCGCGCACGCCGTGAAGGCCGGCTGAGATGGCGGAGGTTCTCGCCGACGCCCGCATCGCGAAGGACATGGCCCTGCAGATGGACCTGCGGCGGTCGCGCCTCGCCGGCGGCGAACGGCCGATCGGCTGGAAGGCCGGGTTCGGCGCACCTGCGGCGATGCAGAAGCTGGGCCTCGACGGGCCCCTGATCGGCTTCATGACGGACCGGAGCGTCGTTGCCTCCGGCGCGACCGTCTCGACCTCGGGCTGGACGAAGCCGGTGGCCGAGCCGGAGATCGCGGTGACGATGGCGGCCGATCTGCCGGGCGGCGCCGACGACGCGGCGGCCCGCGCCGCCATCGCCGGCATCGCGCCGGCCATCGAGCTGGCTGATCTCTTCGAGCCGCCGGAGGACGTCGAGGCGATCCTGTCCGGCAACATCTTCCACCGCTTCGTGATCCTCGGCGCATGCGACCGCTCGCGCGCCGGCGCATCGCTCGACGGCCTCACCGCGCGCGTCGGGCGCAACGGCGCGGAGGTCGCCAGCACGCGCGAAGTCGAGGCCAATACCGGTCGGCTGGTCGATGTCGTCCGGCGTACGGCCGACACGCTGGCCACCCTGGGCGAGACGCTTCGCGCGGGCGACGTCGTGATAGCGGGGTCGATCGTGCCGCCGATCTTCCTCGATCCGTCCGACCGGGAGGTCGCCTGTACGCTCGACCCGATCGGGACCGTCTCGGTCCGGTTCGGGTGAGCAAGCGGCGGAAGAGCAGATGCAAGACACGATGGGAGGAAAACCGATGCTGATGATCTCGAGGCGGGCCGTGCTGGCGGGTGGCGCCGCGCTCGCGGCCATGCCGGCCCGCTCCGCCTTCGCGCAGAGCCAGACGATCCCGCTCACGATCGCGTCCTCGCACCCGCTGACGATCCCGTGGGTCGAGCCGCTGAAGACGGTGATCGTCGAGAAATCGAACCAGAAGCTCGAGGAGATGGGCTCGTCCACCCGGATCCAGTGGACCGAGGCGTTCGGCGGCTCCCTCTACAGCTTCGACGACACGCTCGAGGCGGTGAGCCAGCAGCTGACCGACATGGGCTGGATCGGCGCGCTCTGGGAGCCGGCTGCCCTGCCGCTTCAGAACATCATGTATTCGACGCCCTTCGCGACCACCACGGTGCGGCAGGCGGTCGACGCCATGAACGAGCTGAACAGGACGAGCGAGGCGATGAAGGCGGAATGGGACCGCCAGAACGTCGTCTTCTTCGGCTGCTGCGTCTCCGACGGCTACCACCTCTTCACGAAGAAGCCGATCAACAGCCTCGACGATCTGAGGGGCCTCAAGATCCTCGGCGCGCCGGTCTGCGCGCCCTGGATCGAGCCGCTCGGGGCGACGCTCGTCAATACCGGCCTGCCGGCGCAGTATTCGCAGCTCCAGACCGGCGTCGGCGACGGCTCGATCCTGATCGCAACCGGCGCCTATCCCCTGAAGATCCACGAAGTCGCGCCGCACGTGACGCTGGTCGACACGGGCCCGCTCACCTTCGGCGGCTTCGGCATCAACAAGGACACGTTCGCGGGGCTGCCCGACGACGTGAAGACGGTGCTCACCGAGCTCGGATACGAGTACAGCGCCGAAAATGCGCGCATCGTCGAGGAGCGGCAGAAGACGGCGCTCGAGAAGATGAAGGCGGAAGGCGCCACGGTCCACGAGATGCCGCAGGAGCAGCGCGTCCAGTGGGTGAACGCGATGCCGGATCTCGGCAGGATCTGGGCGGACGGCCTGGAGGCGAAGGGCGTCCCGGCGCGCGAGATCATGAAGTCCTTCATGGCCGAGCTGCGGGCGCGGGGCGGCGAGCCGCTGCGCGACTGGTCGGCCGGCCTCTGAGGGCTGGCGCCGGACAGGCTGCCACGGCCCGTTCGGCGCAAACG
>JAEZEK010000287.1 GCA_023417735.1 Pseudomonadota bacterium
CGCCGCCGCCGACGCGATGGACACGCTGCGCGCCGCGGGACTCGCCCCGTCGCCCTACGCCGGCATCCCGATCTCGGTGAAGGACCTCTTCGACCTGAAGGGGCAGCCGACACCCGCCGGCTCGACCATCTTCGCGGATCGGGAGCCGGCGCCCGCCGACGCGCCGGCGATCGCGCGCCTCCGCCGCGCCGGCTTCGTCGTGGTGGGGCGCACGAACATGACCGAGTTCGCCTTCTCCGGCCTCGGCCTCAACCCCCATCACGGCACGCCGAGGAACCCGTGGGACCGCGAGGTCGGGCGCATTCCCGGCGGCTCCACCTCCGGCGGCGCGGTGTCCGTCACCGACGGCATGGCCCACGCGACGATCGGGACCGACACCGGCGGTTCGTGCCGGATCCCCGCGGCCCTGACCGGCATCGTCGGCTTCAAGCCGACCGCCGCGCGTATTCCGCTCGACGGCGCGTTCCCGCTCTCCCCGTCGCTCGATTCGGTGGGCCCGCTCGCCCGCAGCGTCGCCTGCGCAGCCGCACTCGACGCGATCATGGCAGGCGAGGAGACGGACTTCGCACCGCGCGGCAGCGTCGCGGGCCTGCGGCTGGCGGTGCCCCAGACGCTCGTGCTCCAGGGCATGGACCAGAAGGTCTCGGACGATTTCGACCGGGCGTTCGGCCGGCTCGCGCGAGCCGGTGCGACAGTCGAGGAGCTGGAGCTCGGCGTGCTCTCGGACATGCTGGAGATGAATGCCAAGGGCGGCTTCCCGGCCGCGGAATCCTACGCTGCCCACCGCGGCTTCATCGAGGAGCGGGCGGCGGGCTACGACCCGCGCGTGCTCCTCAGGATCCGCCGCGGCGCCAACCAGAGCGCGGCCGACTACATCGACCTCCTGGCGGCGCGCCGGCGCTTCCGCTCGGAGGTGCTGGCCGGATTCGCCGGCTACGACGCGCTCGTCCTGCCGACGGTCCCGATCGTCGCCCCGACGCTCGCCGAGCTCGAAGACGACGACGCCTTCACGGCGATCAATCTCCTGGTCCTGCGCAACCCCACCGTCGTCAACATGATCGACGCCTGCGCGATCTCCGTGCCGATGCACGAGGCGGGCACCGCGCCGACCGGCCTGATGCTGGTCGGGCGGCCCGGAGAGGACGGGGCGCTGCTCGCCGGGGCCGCCGCGGTCGAGGCCGTAGTCTCGCCGAGCGTGTGATCAGCGTTCGGCGCGCCGGGCCCGAGGCGCGCCGAACAAGTCCTGAGGCTCCCGTGTCCGCTCAGCCGTGCACCGGCAGGGTGACGACGTCGTAGCCGAACGCGATCCTGCGGCCGAGCACCGGGTCCTCCAGTTCGCCCTCGAACCGGTCGGCCGGCCGGATGCCGCCGATCGCCGCGAACGTCCCGCCGAGCATCGCGGTGCCGTCGGCAAGAGCGGTCCCGCCGTCGTGGCCGGCGAGGAGCTCGGACACCGGGAGCATGCCGGAGAGCCGGCCCTCCTGGTAGAGTTCCCGCTTGCCGGCCGTGACGATCCAGGCCCGCAGGACGAGGTCGTCCCAATGGCCGAGAACCTCGTCCACGGGCCAGAAGGTCCGGCCGATCGGCTTCTCGCAGACCTGCTTGGAGAGGGTGACGCTGACCGTTTCGAGCTTGCGGTCGGTGTGGTCGGAGCCGATGCCGACGAGCATCCGGCCCTGATGGCTGGCGAGCACGAACTCGACCTCGCCGCTCGTGTCGCCGCCGCAGACCTGGATGGTCCCGGCCTGCGTCAGGCGGTCGGCTGCGACGCGATAGTAGATCGGCGTGCGCGCGGGCCGCTTCACACCGAGCTCCTCAAGCTCCCGTATGTGCTTCTCCATCGCCGCCTTGTCGCGCCCGGTCCAGCCGGCGACGACCAGGTTCTCGATGGCGATCTCCGCCTCTTCGGTCCCGGCGCGGCTGACGATCGATACCCGGATCCTGGGCATGGCCTCCCTCCTCGGCTGTATTCTCCAGGGGCCGTTTCGTCCGGCAGACGATGCGAGCCGGCGCCCCCGGCCTCTCGATCGAGCTTTAGTGTACGCGTGAAATATCACAAGCCTTTCCTTTTCCCCGAACTCGTGCTGACATGGCGAAACGGGGTCCGGCGAGGGAGCCGGGCGGTGGGAAAACGGAGGGATTCGATGAAGCCTTGGAGGATTTTGATCCCGGCGCTGGCGTTCGCCGCCCTGGCCGCACCGGCATGGGCCCAGGACAAGCCGGCCGCACTCGGCGTCGGCGTGTTCACCTTCATGTCCGGGCCGCCGGCTGCCTACGGGATGCCCGGCCGCAATGCGGCGGAGCTCGTCTTCAACGACATCAATTCGGCTGGCGGCATCGGCGGGGTCCCGGTCCGGCCGGTCTACGTCGATGAGGGGCAGGGCACGGACGCCGTCGTCTCGGAATTCCGGCGCCTGGCGGGCAGCGGCGAGGTTTCCGCGATGATCGCGGCGCTCTCCAGCGGCAACTGCCTGGCGCTTGCTCCGATCGCCGAGCAGCTGAAGATGCCGACGCTGGCGTGGAACTGCGACACCCATCAGCTCTTCCTCAAGGACGAGTACCAGTACGTCTACCGTGCGAACTCGAGCACGATCCCGGAATTCATCGCCTACGCGCTGTATTTGCTCCAGAAGAAGCCGGACCTGAAGACGGTCGCCATCATCAACCCGGACTACGCGTTCGGCCACGACGCGGCGCAGATCTTCACGGCGGCGCTGAAGACCTTCAAGCCCGACGTCGAGGTGGTGGTCGAGCTCTTCCCGAAGCTCGGGGCCTCGAACTACAACACCGAGATCTCACGCATCGCCGCGGCCCGCCCTGACGTGGTCTTCTCGAACCTCTGGGGCGCGGACCTCGAGAACTTCGTGCGCCAGGCCGCTCCGCGCGGCCTCTTCAGCAACAGCCAGGCCGTGCTCGCACTCGGCGAGGCGGTGTTCCAGAGCGTCGGCGCGTCACTGCCGGACGGCGTGATCGTCGGCGTGCTCGGCGACGGCTGGTGGCAGTCGCCCGAAGCCTCCGGCAACGAGGCGGCGCAGAAGTTCGTCGCCGACTACCGCGAGAAGTTCGGAGCCTACCCGGTGTTCCCCTCCTTCAAGATGGCGAACACGATCCTCACGCTGAAGGCCGCCTACGAGAAGGCGATCGAGGCGAAGGGCGGCGGCTGGCCGAATGCCGAGGAGCTCGCGGCCGCCTTCGAGGGGCTGACGATCGAGACGCTCACCGGCTCGATCACCATCCGCGAGGACAATGACGGGCTCGTCGACCAGATCGTCGGCGTCACCGCCAAGGGCGACGAGTATCCGTTCCCGGTGATCGCCGAGATGGTGCGCTATCCGGCCGACCTCGTCACGCCGCCCGCCGGCGAGGATCCGATGGCCTGGATCGGCACGCTCGACGAGGATTTCCTGGCGAAGCTCCCGAAGCCCGCCGCCGCGAACTGACCGTCGCCCGCCGCGGCGCGCCCTGCGCCGCGG
>JAEZEK010000303.1 GCA_023417735.1 Pseudomonadota bacterium
ACGCGGGGTCGGTCGCGACCATCGAGTTCCAGGCCGAGAAGGATGCGCTCATCGCCGAACTCGAGACCGCTACCGCGAACTCGGACGAGGCCCGGCGGAAGGCCGAAGAGGCCAACCTCGCGAAGTCGCGCTTCCTCGCCACGATGAGCCACGAGCTGCGCACGCCGCTCAACGCCATCCTCGGCTTCTCGGAACTGATGCGGGCGGAAATGCTCGGTCCGATCGACAACCCCGCCTACAAGGATTACCTCGACGACATCCACAACAGCGGCCAGCATCTCCTGAAGATCATCAACGAGATCCTCGATCTCTCGCGCATCGAGGCGGGCAAGCGCGAGCTGCGCGAGGAGCTCACGTCGCTGACCGCGATCGCCGAGGAGGCGTGCGCCCTGCTCGAGCTGAAGGCGAGACAGAAGAACATCAACGTCATCGAGGTGCTGGACCCCGGCCTGCCGCGGATCGTCGTCGACGAGCAGGCGATCCGGCAGGTCGTGCTGAACCTCGTGTCGAACGCGCTGAAGTTCACGCCGCCCGGCGGAGAGGTGACGGTGAAGGTGGGCCGCACGCAGGCCGGCGGCCAGTACGTCTCGGTCCGCGACAACGGGCCGGGCATCGCGGAGGAGGAGATCCCGATCGTCCTCTCCGCCTTCGGACAGGGCTCCGTCTCCCTCAAGAACGCCGAACAGGGGACCGGGCTCGGAATTCCGATCGTGCAGGCACTCATCCACCTCCATGGCGGCAACTTCACCTTGCGCAGCCAGGTGGGCGTCGGCACGGAAGCGATCGCGACGCTCCCCTCCAAGCGCGTCGTGTCGCCCTTCACGCAGGACAACCGCTCCTGGACGGCGCCGCAGCCGAAACCGGTGAAGCTCAGGAAGTCCGCCTGACGCGGGGGCCGAGCCGGCAGCCGCGTGGAACCCGACTTTCTCGCCTACGTTGAAGGTTAACGGCCGGCGAGCTCTCGCCGATGCCCCGGTTTCCGGTGCCGGCGCCGCTCTTCAGGTGCCGAGCGTCCCAGGGAGGTTCCGACATGCAGAAGATCTTCAGCACCGCCATGGCCGTCATCATGCTCGGCGTGACGGCGGCACCGCCCGCCCTCGCCCAGGGCAAGCCGTCGATGAAGCAGCGGCAGCAATACGTTCAGAGCTATTGCGCGAAGAACCCGAACAGCCGCGACTGCCAGGACTTCCGCCGAAATCCGAACAGCTGGGACGACGCCCGGTACCAGCGCTGGTACCGCGACCACGGCCGCAACGACGCGGCTGCGGCGGCGCTCTTCGGCCTCGCCGCCGGCGCCATCATCGGCGGCGCGCTCGGCGCGGCCTCCAGCCAGAGCCATGCCGACCGGTGCGCCGCACAGTACCGCTCCTACGATCCCGCCACGGACACCTATCTCGGCACGGACGGCCGGCGGCACCGCTGCCAGCTCTGACGCGGCGACGATTGGGGAGCCGGCACGAGAGCCGCCTCCGCAAGTCGGAACCTCGTCACGTGGCGCGCGCCCGTGTCACGGCGCGAAGCAGGCGGTGATCCGGGCCGCATGCTCCCGCACGCCGAGGTCGCGCGCGCCGGCCCAGGCGGCGAGGAGGTCCCGGTAGGAGCACGCGACGAACATCACCTCGTCGCCCGCAACGGCATCGGCGAATCGGCCGATCTCGTCGCGGTGACGCTGGCGGGCGGCCGAAGCGATCGGGCGGCCGTCCGGCTAGTGGGTCGGCTCCGCAAAGACGTAGAGGAGGACCGGGCGCTTCGGCGAAGCCGTCCCTGCCCGGCGGACCTCCGTGCGGAGGGCGAGCGCGTGCTTGAGGAGCTGCGGCGCGGCCATCATCGAGAAGGCTGCGGCACGCGAGCGCAACCTGTCCCGCATCGCTTCGTGGCGCGTCATGCCGGGTCCCCACTCGGGCCGCCAATAGGCCTCCGAGAGCGCCGGCCTCTTCGTCGTCCCGAATGGCTCGAACCGCTTCGACTCGATCCCGATCAGCGCCGTCTCCGTCTCGACCAGCACGTCGAGGCAGGGATGTCGGCCACCGTGCCAGGGGAAGCGGAGGACGGCCTCCAGGCGCAAGGAAGCCGCGGGCCAGCCAAGGTCCTCGCAGCCCGGGATCGGAGGCAGGCGGCCAGGATCCTCGAGGAACAGCCCGAATGCGTTCGCGGCCAGGGCGGAGGACGACCGCGGGCTCAGGAACTTGCCGCTGGCGAGCTCGTTGCCCGGCGCCGCAGCAAGCGCCGCCCGGATCCGTGCCGCCGGAAGTCCTGGCAGGATGCCGTCGACGAGCATGGTCCCAGGACCGCGGGCGTTCGGGCGGCGCCGCGCGGCTGCGCCGGCGCTGCGGCTCACTCCGTCCGCGTCACGGTCCAGCACGCCACCACGCGGCTCGTCGGGTTCAGGTGGCTGTAGCAGAGATCCATCGTGTCGGAATCCCGCAGCGTGAACTGGTATTGGCCATCGGCATCCAGCATGATCCCGTCCTCATTGCCGTGCCGGAGGGAGCCGATGATCGTCTCCGTGCCGGTCCCGCCCGACATCTCGCCGGCGAAGCGATGGTCCTTCTGTTCGGTGATGCGGTACGTGAATTCGATCGGGTCCGCTGAAAACGTGACGCCCGCCTCGCCGGCCGGCCGGTAAGGCGTCGGCCCGACATGGACCGCCTCAGCGGAGCCTTTCCACGTTCCGATCAGGTTCGGCAGGTCCTGGGCCACGGCCGGAACGGACACGCAGCCGATCAAGAGGGCTGCAAACATTGCGCGCGGTATCATGACTTCCCCCCGACTTGCTCCCGCCCCCGACTTGCTCCCGCGGAGCGGCCATGACGCATCTCGCCCGTTCGGCGGCCCGAGCGCCAGCGTGAAGCGCTGCGCGGACGAGGAACGCGGGTCAGGATCGCCGCAGGCGGTTAAGGCGGAATGAGCAATCCCGCCGAGCGACCGCCGCGGACGGCCTGCGACGGGACGAAACGTTCGCCGGCCCTTTGGGCCAGTCCTGCAACGCTGCCGAAATCACTTCGCCGGCTCCTGAAATCGGTCCGAAACGGCGGCCTGCGAGAAACGCCGCCGTCGGGCCGGCCGTTCGTTGCGAGCCGCACGAGCATCAGGGCCAGCCGCTCAGGAAGCCAAACCGGCTGCTGTTTTCAGGAGGGAAGAACCATGTCGAAGATCATCCTCGCGCTCGGCGTCGCCGGCATCCTTTGCACCCAGGCCGCGTCGGCCGCCGATCTCCGTCCCGCCGCCGGCGCGAGCGTACGCCTCGGCGACGTCTCGGGGGTCGCCTTCTACACGGTCGAGCCGGAAGGCTACCGCGTGGTCGTCACACTCGCCGCCGCAGGCAGTCAGCCGATGCGCTTCGTGGCGACGCTGTCCTCGGGCCAGTCCGTGACGCTCTCCGTCCCCGGCCCCGTCAACACCGCCGCGGCCGAACTGACCATCGCGCGCATCGGCGACAGCGTCGAGATCGGCGACCGGATGATCGGGAAGCTCGCAGACGCCAGGCAGTGAGCGGGCGGGCGGCGTCGAAAGCGATCACCCGCTCCGTTCGGATACCCCCGCTTCATCGAAGGTCGCCATGCCGCCGTGGACCGCGGCGGCGGCCCTGACGATGCCAGCCGCAATGGCCGCGCCGGTGCCTTCGCCGCGCCGCCTCGCGGGCTCGAGCAGCGGCTCGCCGCCCCGC
>JAEZEK010000368.1 GCA_023417735.1 Pseudomonadota bacterium
CGGCAGGAGCCGGCGCCGGTCTATGCCCAGTTCACTCCGCCGCGGCAGCCGACTGCGCCGCCCGCGCCCGCCCCGGCGAGCATCGAGGACCTGATCGCGCTCGGCGGCGGCTGAGCGCGGCTCATTCCACCCAGAGGCCGTGCTTGCGGTGCCAGTCGGCGAGCGAGAGCTCGGGATAGAGCGCGTAGGCCTCGTCGCCCGCCCGGATCTCCGGCTCCACCCAGGCCGCCTTGTACTTCAGCATCAGGTGGACGCGCGTCGGCGGCACCGGCAGCGCGGTGTCGATTGCGCTCGCGAACGGGTGGACGAGGTCCGGCCAGGCGGGGTCGTAGAGCCAGAGCGCCGAGCCGCACCCCCGGCAGAAGCGCCGTTCGGCCGTGGAAGCCTCGCACACCGGATGCTCCTCGTCCGAGATCTCCGCGCGGTAGAGCCCGAGGTGCTCCTCCCCCGTGACGGTCAGGCTGTCCGCCAGGCCGCCGAGGTTGATGGCGTAGCCGCCGCCGCCGGCCTGCTTGCGGCAGATCGAGCAATAGCAGCGCTGGTAGGGCACCGGGGTGTGGCTGGCGAGCGAGAAACGAACACTGCCGCACCGGCACGAACCTTCGAGCGTCATCGGCATCCGACACCTCCTCACCTTCGAAACGCGGCCGAAACGATAACGGACCTGCGCGAAATCAACCTGGAACGAGCCGGCGGTAGACGCCCCGCCATTGCGGCCGCACGCGGCCAGGGGAGGGAAAAACCCATGTCTATCGCCTACCGATTCTTCGTCGCCGGCATCCTGTTCGCGCTCACCGGCATGAGCCTCGGAACCTATATGGGGACGGTCCACGACTTCACGCTCGCGCCCGTCCACGCCCACCTCAACCTTGTCGGCTGGGTCACCTTCTTCCTGTTCGGCCTCTTTTACCGCGGCGACGTGCCGGCGGCTCGGAGTCTCGTCGCCGAAGCGCATTTCCTCTGCGCGGCGCTCGGCGGCGTGCTCCTGCCCGTCGGCATCGTCGGCGCGGTGACGGAGAATGCGCCGCTCGCGCTCGCCATCATACCGGGTACGCTCCTGACGCTCGTCTCCATGGCGCTCTTCCTCGCGGTGGTGGTGCGTTCCTGGAGCCGCGCCCGGAGCGTGAGCCGCGCGCCTCGCCGCGAGATTGCAGAAGCGATGGCCTGATCCGGCCCGCTCGGCCGCGGGACACCCGCGCCCTCGGCCTCGCGGCGACGGCTCCTGGAGACGACCGGAAGCCGCTGCCGCTCCCGGGCTGACCGGATCCTCGTCCGCGCGGGCGGCCGGTCCGGGACAATTCGCGGAAATTGCATTCCGCTATTTACCGGTCGGCTGAAGCCTTTCTTCGGACAACCGGACGTATGCGGGAGCCGCAGTCGGCACTGAGGATGTTGATCGCCCGGCTGCAGGCTACAGGGCTCGCAATGAAGATCGCAGACGGAGGTGCGCCGAAACGGGTCGCGGACGAGAGCGGCGCGACGCTCCTCGAATTCGCCCTGATCTCTCCGGTCCTCCTGTTCCTGATGATGGCGATCGCGGAGATCGGGCTCGCCATGACCGCTCAGTTCCTGATGGAGGGTGCACTGCAGAGCTCGTCGCGCATCGGCCGCACGGGCTACGTCGCCGCCGACACCACGCGCGAGGAGACGATCCGGAGGGAACTGCACAGGCTCGCCGACATCGTCATCGACCCCGAGAAAGTGAGGATCTCGAGTCATGCGTACGAGGACTTCGCCTCGATCGGAGAGCCGGAGCCCTTCGTCGACGCGAACGGAAACGGCATCCGGGACGATGGCGAGAACTACACGGACCTGAACGGCAACGGCCGGTACGATCTCGACCGGGGCGTTTCCGGCTATGGCGGCTCCCGAGCGGTCGTCGTCTACACCGTCACCTATCCCTGGCGCTTCGTCACGCCGCTGATCGGGCCGTTCTTCGGCGAAGACCGCACGCTCACGCTGACGGCGCGCGCCGCCGTCAAGAACGAGCCGTACTGATGCGGGGCGCGCTCACCCGACGGGCCATCGCTTTCCTCGGGGACAGTTCGGCGATCGCCGCGCTCGAGTTCGGCCTGGCCGCACCCCTCGTCGTCCTGCTTTTCATGGGCGGCTTCGACATGTCCCGCTACCTGCTCGTTCACTACAAGGTCGAGCGCGTGGCGTTCGCCGTCGCCGACATCCTCACCCAGTACAAGATGGTGAGCGGCAGCGAGATCAAGGACGCGTTCACGGCATCGGCGGAGATCATGCACCCCTTCCCCTTCGGCCCGGAGGGGGTCGTCATCGTCTCCTCCGTGCACCGGTCCGAGCCGACCGGCCCGACCGCAATCCGCTGGCAATGCTCGGGTGGAGGGACCCTCGACCGGACGAGCGCCGTCGGCCGCGTCAACGACACGGCGACGCTGCCCGGCGAACTGACGCTCGGCGCGCGCGACAACGTGATCGTCTCGGAGGTGTTCTACACCTACCGCCCGATCTTCAGCGGGATCGTCCCGGACCAGGTGCAGGTCTACAAGACCTCCGTGTTCCGGCCGCGGCTCGGCGCGCTGACCTCCGCCCCGGGATGCTGACGATGCGTCGCCCCCTGCGCTCGGCACGGCGCCTCGCGGTCGGCGAGCAAGGCGGCGTCATGCCGCTCCTCGCGGTCGCGCTGTTCGCCCTCGTCGCCCTGATGGGCATCGCGGTGGATGCCGGGCGGGCCATGCTGGTCTGGTCGAAGCTGAACTACGCCATCGACGCGGCGGGGCTGGCGGCAGGCGCCCGCCTCAATTCCACGAGCCTGCAGGCAGAGGTGGCGAAGTTCGTGAACGCGAACTTCGCGGCCGGCTACACGGGGGCGAGGGTCACGGACGTCCACCCCACGGTCAGCCCCGACGGCACGCTCATCACGATCGCCGGCACCGCCGTCATGCCGACGACCTTCATGCGGATCGTGGGCATCCAGGACGTCACCGTGAATGCCAGAAGCGAGATCACACGCGCCGTCAACGGGCTCGAGCTCGTGATGGTGCTCGACAACACCGGCTCGATGGCGCCGTACATGGCGAACCTCAAGACGGCGGCAAAGGACCTCGTCAACATCCTCTTCGGGGATTCCGCTTCGATCGACAATCTCTTCATCGGCCTGGTGCCGTTCTCGCAGGCGGTGAACATCGGAACCGGCCGGACGTCCTGGATCGACGGCGTCCACAAGGACAGCCTCGACTGGGGGCCGTCCAGCCAGGGCGGATGGCACGGCTGCGTCGAGGCACGGCGCGACGGCCTCGACGTGACCGACGCTCCCCCCTCGGAGCAGCTTTTCCGGGCCTATTACGCGCCGGATACGAGCTCCAACGACTGGATCCGCTCCGGCTCCTATCGCACGCCCTTCAGCACCAGCAGCCGCGGCCCGAACCTCTACTGCCCCGCACGCATGACGGGGATGACCCGCCAGCGCTCGGCCGTCGTCGCCGCAATCGAGGCCATGCAGGCGGTCGGCGGCACGCACGTCAACGTCGGCGCGGTCTGGGGATGGCGCATGCTTTCGCCGCGCTGGCGCGGATCGTGGGGAGGCGACATGAACCTCCACAACCTGCCCCTCGACTACAACACGGAGAAGATGGAGAAGGCCGCCGTGATCATGACGGACGGGGCCAACACCGCCTATACGGACGTCTATTCGGCCTACGGCTTCCTCAACGAGGGCCGGCTCGGCACGACGAGCAGCACCTCCGCGGCGGCGGCGGAGCTGGACCGCCGGCTCGCGGCGACGTGCACGGCGATGAAGAATGCCGGCATCATCGTCTACACGATCGCCTTCGCGAACCCGGGCGCCACGATCGAATCGATGATGCGCGGGTGCGCCACGCAGCCGGACTTCTACTTCCGCTCGCCGACCACGGCCGATCTCCAGACCGCGTTCCGCACGATTGCCGATGCGCTGTCGAACCTCAGGGTGAGCCGTTGAGCGGCGTCACGGATAGAGCCGCTGCTTCGACCAGCGGCCGTCTTCCGTCCGGCTGAAGACGATGCGGTCGTGCAGCCGGAACGCGCCGTCGCGCCAGAACTCGATCGAGACCGGCGCAACCCGGAACCCCGACCAGAATTCCGGGCGCGGGATCGTGCCGATCCCGAAGCGGGCGGTGAACTGGGCCACCGCCTTCTCCAGCGCGAAGCGGCTTTCGAGCGGCTGCGACTGGCGGCTCGCCCAGGCCCCGATCCGGCTCACCCGCGCCCTGGAGGCGAAATAGGCGTCGGCCTCCGCCGGATCGACCGGCGTCACCGGGCCCCGGACGCGCACCTGCCGTCGCAGCGATTTCCAGTGGAAGCAGAGCGCCGCCTTCGGCACGGCGGCGAGCTCGCGCCCCTTCCGGCTGCCGAGATTGGTGTAGAAGACGAAGCCGGCATGGTCGAAATCCTTCAGGAGCACCATGCGGACGTCCGGCAGCCCCGTTTCGTCGACGGTGGCGAGCGCCATCGCGTTCGGGTCGTTCGGCTCGCTCGCCGCCGCCTCCGCAAGCCATTCTCCGAAAAGCAGAAAAGGTTCCTCTGCATCCCAGAAGTCACGGTTCGTTAACTCTGCTGCGGCAGCCTGCGTGTCTTCGGACATAGGTCGGCGGATCCGTGCGTTCTCCAGTCTGGCATCACTACAACGGCGCGAGCCATGCCCGCCAGATCCGGCTGGCCCTCGCGCTGGCGGCAGCCGTGACCCTCGGCGCCTGCAGTCTCGTCGACCTCAAGGTCGCCGGCCCCGACCGCGGACCGGCCAGCACGGGTTCCCTCGGCACGCCGCTGGAAGTGGCGCGTCCGCTGCCGCGCACCCTCGACGCGTCCGACGCGGCGATCATCGGGCGGACGGCCCTCGCCGCCGCGGGCGAGCCGGACGAGGGCGAGCGCGAATGGATCAACGGGCGCACGGGGTCGTCCGGAACGCTCGCCCTGCTGCCGACGGGGGACGGCGGCAACTGCCAGCTCTTCGGCGCCACCGTCACGAGCCTCGTCGGCGTCCACCGCTACTCGGGTCGCATCTGCCGGAAGGAGGGCGGATCGGCGATGGCGGCGATCGCGATGATGGTCGAAGAAGGGGGCTGACGCTCTGGCAAGTACGCCCGCGGCAATCCATATGTTGCGCGGTTCAGCATTTACCGGATGATCTGCAATGCGCGACCCATACCAGGTTCTGGGCGTCGAACGTTCCGCGAGCGAGAGCGAGATCAAGCGCGCGTTCCGCAAGCTCGCCAAGCAGTACCATCCCGACCGCGCCGGCGAGGACAAGACCGCCAAGGCCAAGTTCAACGAGGTGAACACCGCCTACGAGATCCTCGGCGACAAGGAGAAGCGCGCCCAGTTCGACCGCGGCGAGATCGACGCGGAGGGCAAGCCGCGCTTCCAGGGCTTCGAGGGCTTCGGCGGCGGCCAGGGCCGCGCCGGCGGGTTCGAGCAGGTCGACCCGAGCAGCTTCGCGGACATCTTCTCCGGTTTCGGTTTCGGCGGCGGTCGCGGGCCGGAGGGCCGCACGCGGACCTTCCGGTTCACCAGCGGGCCCGGCGCGCGCCGGCCGGAAGGAAGCGGACCTGACGAGGACGAGCTGCTG
>JAEZEK010000379.1 GCA_023417735.1 Pseudomonadota bacterium
GCGCTGTAGAGCAGGAGCCGTGCCGCCTCGAGCTCCGTCGCCATGTCGGCGAGCCGGAACTGCGTCGCCTGGAATTCGGCGATGGCCTGGCCGAACTGGCGCCGCTCGGCGACATAGGCGAGCGTCCGGTCGAGGCAGGTCTGCGCCGCGCCGAGCGAGCACGCGCCGATATTGATCCGGCCGCCGTCGAGCCCGGACATCGCGATCCGGAAGCCCTGCCCCTCCTTGCCGATCAGGTTCGCGGCGGGTACCCGGCAGTTCTCGAAGACCACCTGCGCGGTGGGCTGGCTGTGCCAGCCGAGCTTCTTCTCCTGCGCGCCGAAGGAGAGCCCGGGCGTGCCGTTCTCGACCGCGAAGCAGGATATGCCGCCCGGCCCGTCGCCGCCCGTCCGCGCCATCACCACGTAGACGTCCGCCGCCCCGCCGCCGGAGATGAAGGCCTTGGTGCCGTCGAGAACGTAGTCGCCGCCGTCCCGCACGGCGCGTGTCCTGAGTGCGGCGGCGTCCGAGCCGGAACCGGGCTCGGTGAGGCAGTAGGCGGCGAAGCGCGCCATCGTGCAGAGATCCGGCAGGAAGCGTGCCCGCAGCTCCGCGCTGCCGAAAGCATCGATCATCCACGCCGCCATGTTGTGGATCGAGATGTAGGCCGCCGTCGACGTGCAGCCCTGTGCCAGCGCCTCGAAGATGATGGCCGCGTCGAGGCGCGTCAGGCCCGAGCCGCCGACATCCTCGCGGACATAGATGCCGCCGAAGCCGAGCGCGGCGGCGGCACGCAGCGCCTCGACCGGAAACACCGAATGCTCGTCCCAGTCGCGGGCGTTCGGCTCGAGGCCCTCGCGGGCGAAGCCGAGCGCCACGAGCTGGAACGCGCGCTGTTCTTCGCTGAGGTCGAAATCCATGATCCGCTCCGCGCAGGGCTCAACGGATAGGTGGCCTCCGAAGGAGCGTCAATTGCAGCCGCGGCGCGGCTGGCGCAACCATAAGCCGACCGCCAGCATTGTAGCTGGTCAGAGCAGAAGAAGATCCGCGGCCCACGAGCGTGCATTCCATCGCCAACGCGCACGAACCGCGCGCCGTACAAGAGGTCCGCGATTCGTCGGAACGCGCCTTGGCGCGGCGATGCAACCTGAGCTGGATCACGGACACCATCGCCGTCGGCGGCAGGTTTCCGGAATCCGAGGTCCCGCGTCTCGCCACAGTGCTCGGCATCGGCTGCGTGGTCGACCTCCGGCAGGAATGCTGCGACGATCAGGTGCTCCTCGCGGCGCATGGCATCGAGTTCCTGCACCTGCCCACCGTCGATCTAGAAGCCGTCTCCCAGCCGATGCTCGACAATGGCGTGGAATACGTGGCCGCGCGGGTGAGGTGCAACCGGCGCGTTCTCATCCACTGCGAACACGGCATCGGGCGTTCCGCCCTCCTCGCCCTCTGCGTGCTGGTGGAGAACGGTCTCGCGCCGATCGACGCGCTCGCGCGCGCCAAGGACCGCCGGGCCGTCGTCTCGCCGAGCCCGGCGCAGTACGAAGCATGGGCCGAATGGCTGCAACGACGCTTCCCGGAGGGTCCGCGAGGCTGGAGCGTACCGGATTTCGACGCGTTCAAGGCGATCGCCTATCGCCATCTCGCCGGCTGACGATGCTCGTCTTCGGCGACCAGGTCCGCACCAGCGAGACGCGCGCGCGATTGGCCGGGCTGAGCACGTCGCTCGCGGGCATCGCAGCCGCCAGGCCGGGGATCGACCGCCATTCAGCGCTCGCTTCCGCCTTCATTGATGCAAGTGCGGTCGCACAGGCGATCGCCGACGCGGAGTTCGCCGTCCGCGGCTGCGACGACCGCTCCGCTGCACAGGATGCCGCAATGACCCTCGTCATGGCGCTCGCCCGCGCCCTCGGCTGCTCCTGGGACAGCGCCTTCCGCGCTCCAGTCACCATCCCGAGGATCGAACTCCGCCGCCTCGCGTCGAGCATCCTGCCGGACGCGCTCGAATGGAAGGTGGCCGAGGGCTTCGCGTTCTATGCCGTCTATCCGGAGGCATACTGGCGGGCCGCGGCGGCGTGCGAAGGCGTGAGCCGCGTCGTCGGGATCCGCAGCATCGGCCTGCCGCTCGCAGCGATGGTTGCTGCCCGGCTCGGTGCGGGACGGCCTCTCACCGTCCGCCCGATCGGCGACCCCTTCCGCCGCACGCTCTCGCTCGCCCCGGCCTATGCGGCCGACCTCGCACATGGGGGATCCGTTGCGATTGTCGACGAGGGCCCCGGCCTGTCCGGCAGCTCGTTCGGGGCGCTTGCGGAGCACCTCGGCGCGCGCGGCCTGCCCGAGCACCGCGTCCGCTTCTTTCCGAGTCACCGCGGCGGGCCGGGCCCGGAGGCGGAGCCCGGCTGGCGCGAGGCCTGGCTTCGGTCGCGCCGCCACGTCGTCGCGGTCGACGACCTCATCCTGCAGCCCAGCGACCCTGCGCGCCACCTCGCCTCGTGGTTCGAGGACCTGCTTGGAAAGGCGACCGAACCGCTGCGCGACCTCTCGGGCGGCGCATGGCGCGCCTTGCATTTCAGGTCGCCGGCCGAATGGCCGCCCGCGAACCTGCACCAGGAACGGCGCAAGCTCCTGCTCCGCACCGAGACGGGCGACTATCTGCTCAAGTTCGTCGGGCTCGGCCCGGAGGGCATGCGCAAGGCCGAGCGCGCGAAGGCGCTGGCAGCCGCCGGCTTCGCCCCGGAGACGTTCGGCTATCGCCACGGCTTCCTGGCCGAGCGCTGGTTGAGCGAGGCTGTCCCGCTCCGCCCGCGCGGTTTCGATCGTGCGCGTCTGATCGAGACCCTGGGCCGCTACATCGCCTTCCGGATCGGCAGGTTCCCGGCCGCTCGCGATGATGGCGCCCGGTTCGAGACGCTCATCGGCATGGCGCGGCGCAACACCTCGCTCGCGTTGGGAGCCGCCGCGGCGGAGCGTTTGCCGCCGCGTCCGCCCGCCGGCCTTTTCG
This sequence comes from Pseudomonadota bacterium, assembly GCA_023417735.1. Taxonomy (GTDB): domain Bacteria; phylum Pseudomonadota; class Alphaproteobacteria; order Rhizobiales; family Afifellaceae; genus Propylenella. The sequence goes on from JAEZEK010000379.1 coordinate 2,981, forward strand.
GCGGCCGGATAGAGACCGACGGCCGGATGCATCCGTGGGAATGGCTGGCGCTGCCGGACGGCCGCCTCCTGAAGGCCGACGGCGTCGACCATCACGCCGCGCACGATCTCATCGGTTGCCAGGATCCGGCGTGGGACGTGGCCGGCGCCACGATCGAGCTCGGCCTGACGGCCCAGGAGCAGCGTACCCTCCTCGCCGCGGTTGCGGAGCAGTCGGGCAGGTCCATCGATCCACGCCTCGTCGCCTTCCTCACGCCCTGCTATCTCGCGTTCCAGCTGGGGGCCGCGAAACTCGCAGCCGATGCGCTCGCCACGGCCTGCCCGGACGAGGCGGCGAGGCTACGGGCAGAGCGCAGCCGGTACGCCCAGCTCCTGACGACCTCGCTCGAGGCCGCCGGCTCGGCGGGCGCGGGGCTGGTCGCCGCCGCTGCCGCAAGCCCCAGCCTTTGATCCAGCGCCGGCCTGGTGATAGCCTGCCGACACCCTCCAGGCGCTCCGGACAGGATCATGACGGCGTTCTTCAAGACGGCTGACATCGACATCGACCGCATCACCGGCCGCCGCCGGATGCGCCGGAACCGCAAGGCCGAATGGACCCGGCGCCTCGTGCGGGAGGCGACGGTGACGGTGGACGACCTGATCTGGCCGATCTTCGTCGTCGGAGGCGAGCGGAGAAGCGAGCCGGTCGGCTCGATGCCCGGGGTGGAGCGCCTCTCGGTCGACCTCGCGGTCGCCGCGGCCGAGCGCGCGGCGAGGCTCGGGATTCCCGCGCTGGCGCTCTTTCCCTTCACCGACCCGGCCCTGCGCGACCCGCTGGGCTCGGAGGCGCTCAACGGTCAGAACCTCGTCTGCCGCGCCTGCCGCGCGATCAAGGCGGCCGTGCCGGAGATCGGCCTGATCACGGACGTCGCCCTCGACCCCTATACGAGCCACGGTCATGACGGGGTGATGGAGGGCAGTGAGATCGTGAACGATGCGAGCGTCGCGCAGCTCGTGCGGCAGGCTCTCGTTCAGGCGGAGGCCGGGGCCGACGTCATCGCGCCGTCCGACATGATGGACGGTCGCGTCGGCGCGATCCGGGAGGCGCTCGACGGCTCCGGTTTCCGGCAGGTCCAGATCATGGCCTATTCGGCGAAATACGCCTCCGCGTTCTACGGGCCGTTCCGCGACGCGATCGGCACCAGCGCGACGCTCCTCGGCGACAAGCGCACCTACCAGATGGACCCGGGCAACAGCGACGAGGCGCTGCGCGAGGCGGAACTCGACCTCGACGAGGGCGCCGACATGGTGATGGTGAAGCCCGGCATGCCGTATCTCGACGTGCTGCGCCGGGTGAAGGACCATTTCAGGGTGCCGACCTATGCCTACCAGGTGTCCGGCGAGTACGCGATGATCATGGCCGCGGCCCAGAACGGCTGGCTGGACGGCGAGCGGGCGATGATGGAGAGCCTGCTCGCCTTCAAGCGCGCCGGCGCCGACGGCGTCCTCACCTATTTCGCGCCGATGGCGGCCGAGCGCCTGGCGAAGGCCTGAGCGGGGTGACGGTCGGCGCCCCGGCGCCGTTGAAGAAGGTCAGCCGGGCCACCATCTCATGGCCATGGACACGACCAGCACCTCCTTCCCCGCCGGGCTCGACGGCCGCACGGCGCACGACACCCTGCTTCGGCCTGCCCTCTATGACGGGGTGCGGACGCGGCGGATGTTCGCCTTCCTGATCGACGCGTCGGTCATCCTGGCGCTGATGGTGCTGGCCTCCGTCGTGATCGCGGTGCTCGGCATCTTCACGCTGGGGCTCGGCTGGCTGCTCTTCCCGCTCGTCTGGCCGCTCGTCGCAATCCTCTACACGATGTTCACGCTGGGCGGGCCGGCTTCGGCGACGCCCGGCATGCGTTTCGTGGGCCTGGAGATGCGGACCTGGACGGGCGAGCGGATGTATTCGCTCCTCGCCCTGTTCCACGCCATCCTGTTCTGGCTGAGCGTGACGATCCTGACGCCGTTCGTGCTGCTGGTCGCGCTCGTCACCCCGCGCAAGCGTCTCCTCCACGACATCGTGGCCGGAACGGTCGTCGTCAGGTCCGACCTCCTGCGCAGCTGAGGCTGCGGCATACCTTCAATTGTGAAGGCGCTGCCCCGCCGCTAGTCTCCGGGCCGGAGGGCGGCTTGGGGACGATCGACATCCAGATGTGGCTGACCTTCCTGGTGGTCGCCGGCGCGATCGTCGCGCTGTCGTTCGACAGGGTGCCGATCGAGCTTTCCGCGCTCGGAATCCTGATCGCGCTGATCCTCCTGTTCGTCGTGGGGCCCGATCTCGCCGGTACGGACTCCCCGCTTTCGCTCGCCGACCTGCTGGCCGGCTTCGCCAACCCGGCGCTCGTGGCCGTCCTGGCGCTGATCATCGTGGGCGAGGCGCTCTTCCAGACCGGCGCGCTCGACCGGCCGACCCGGCGCCTCGCGCGCATGCCGAAGCTCGGCCGGCGCTCGATCATCGTTCTGCTTCTGGCGGGGGCGATCGTTCTCTCTGCATTCCTGAACAACACGCCCGTGGTGGTGATCCTCATCCCGGTCGTGGCGGCGCTCGCGAGGGAGCGGCGGATCGCCTCGCCCAAGCTGCTCATGCCGATGAACGCGGCAACGATCCTGGGTGGCAGCATGACCCTGATCGGATCGTCGACGAACCTCCTGGTGGCGCAGGTGGCGGAACGCTCGGGCGGCGTGCAACTCGGCTTCTTCTCGATCACCGGCCCGGGCATCGTCGTGGCCGGATTCGGCCTCCTCTACGTCGCCTACGTGATGCCCCACCTCCTCGGCGACCGCGAAGCGGAGACGGACGGCCACATCAGCGGAAAGCACTTCCTGGCCGAGATCGTCATTCCGGAGGGGCACCCGCTCGTCGGCCGGCGCGCGGTGTCGGGGCTCTTTCCCGGCCTTCACCACGTCGTCGTCCGCCTCGTGCGGCGCGCCGGTACGACCTACCTGCCGCCCTTCGAGAGCCTGGAACTCCAGGTCGGCGACCGGGTGGTGTTCGCCGGGATCAGACGGGAACTGACGGAGCTCGGCCTCATTGTCCCGGGCCTGCGCGAAGAGGCCGCCGCGGACGGCCCGAAGCGGACGCTCTCGATCGCCGAGTGCCTGATCCCGCCGGGGTCGCGCCTCGTCGGGCGGTCGCCCGCCAATGCCGGGTTCGACGGGCTCGAGGGGTTGAGCGTCGCCGCCGTCGAGCGGCGCGGCCGGATGAGCAGGACGCCCTTCTCCGAGATGCGCCTGGAGGGCGGGGACGTCCTGCTGATGGCGGGGCGCGAAGCAGCCTTCGAGAAGGTCCGCGGCAGCCGCGACCTCGTCGTGCTGGAGCGCTCGATCAGGCCGCTGCCGGCCGGCGCCGAGGCGAAACGCGCAATGGTGATCTTCGCGCTGATGGTCGTGGCGGCGGCGACGGGCATGATGTCGATCACGGTCGCCGCGCTGTCGGCGGCGCTCGCGATGATTGCGGCCGGCTGCCTCAACGTGCGGCAGGCCCGGCGCGCCTTCGACGGGCGCATCTTCATGCTGGTGGGCGCCTCGATCGGCATGGCGCTGGCGATGGAGCGCACCGGCGGCGCCGCCTATCTCGCGAACGGCCTCGTCGCATCGATGCACGGGGAAAGCCCGGCGCTCGTCCTGTCCGCGCTCTTCGCCCTCATTGCGCTCCTCACCAACCTGCTGTCGAACAACGCCGCGGCCGTCCTCTTCACGCCGATCGCGATCTCGACGGCCGTACGGCTCGGCGCGCCGGTGGAGCCCTTCGTGGTCGCCGTGATCTTCGCCGCCAACGCCTCCTTCGCCACCCCCATCGGATACCAGACGAACCTCCTCGTGATGGGGCCGGGCGGCTACCGGTTCAGCGACTACGTGATGGCGGGAGGCCCGCTGGTGGTGCTCGTCTGGGCAGTATTCTCTTTGTTGGCCCCTTGGTACTATGGGCTCTAGAATCCAGTGCAATGACAAAGCCGCTCACCGACACGCACCAGTTCTTCCTGACCGCGCCGAGCGCCTGTCCCTATCTGCCGGGCCAGAAGGAGCGGAAGGTCTTCACGCACCTGGTCGGGCCGCAGGCGCCGCATCTCAACGAGATCCTCACCCAGGGCGGCTTCCGCCGCAGCCAGGCGATCGCCTACCGGCCGGCCTGCGAGCAGTGCACGGCCTGCGTCTCGATCCGGGTTTGTGTCGATTCCTTCAGGCCGACCGATTCCATGCGCCGGGTCTGGCGGCGCAACCGCAAGCTGGTCGGGCGGATGCGGGCGCCGCAGGCGACCAGCGACCAGTACAGCCTGTTCCGGCGCTACCTGGACCGGCGCCATCCGGACGGCGGGATGGTGAACATGACCGTGCTCGACTACGCGCTGATGGTCGAGGACAGCCACGTCGAGACCTGCGTCATCGAATACCGGCGCCGCGGCCTCGACAGCGGCATCAGCGAACGCGGCGACGGCGAGTTGGTGGCGTGCGCACTGACGGACGTCCTCGGCGACGGCCTGTCGATGGTCTACTCGTTCTACGAGCCCGACGAGGAGCTGCGGTCGCTCGGCACGTTCATGATCCTCGACCACGTCGAGCGCGCCCGCAAGCTCGGCAAGCCCTACGTCTACCTCGGCTATTGGGTCGCCGGCTCGGACAAGATGGCCTACAAGGGCCGCTTCCGGCCCCAGGAGCGGCTGGGCCCGCAGGGCTGGGTGCGGTTCGACTGACCGGAACGGCCGGCCGCGGGATGCGCGCGCCGCCGCTCTCGCGCAGGGTGGTGATCGTCAGCGCGCCGCTGACCGTCTCCTTCTTGCCACTCGGCCGAGCTCAGCGCGGCCGCGCTCAGAGCCCCGGGCTGCCGAACCGGTTCGACTTCGGGAAGCCCGGCGGCGCGAGCCGGCCGGATTGCGCGCGGTCGCCGGTCCAGTCGCGCAGCTCCACCAGCGTCCTCGTATGCATCCGGCCCGCGCCGTCCACCCAGGAGAGCCCCGCCGCGCCGTCGAAGACGCGGAGGTCGGCGATCTCGCCGTCCTTGAAGCGGTGCAGGCGCACGCCCTTGCCGCGGCTCATCTCCATGACCTGGGCGAGCGGGAAGACCAGCATCTTGCGGTTGGTGCCGACGGACGCGACGTGATCGCCTGCGGCCGGCACGCACAGCTTCGCCTCGTCCGGCGCGGTGACGTTGAGGACCTGCTTGCCCTTGCGCGTGTTCGCGACCACGTCCGCCTCGGAGACGACGAAGCCATATCCCGCGGCCGAGGCGAGGAGGAGCTTCCGCTCGGGATCGTGGACGAAGGCTGTGACGATGTCCTGGTCCTTGTCCATCTCGATCATGAGCCGGACGGGCTCGCCCTGGCTGCGCCCGCCCGGGAGCTTCGAGGCGTCGAGCGTGAAGAAGCGGCCGCCGGTGGAGAACAGCAGGATCCTGTCGGTCGTCTGGGCATGGACGGCCTTCTTGAGGCGGTCGCCCTCCTTGAAGGGGAGGCCGGCGAGGTCCTGCAGATGCCCCATCAAGGCGCGGATCCAGCCGCGCTCGGAGAGCACGACCGTGATCGGCTCGCGCTCGATCATCGCCTGCTGGATATCACCGAGATCGATCGTCGGCGCCTCGGCGAAGCCGGTCCGTCGGCGGCCAAGCGGCGTATCGGGACCGAAAGCCTTGCGGACCTCGGCGATCTCGTAGCCGACGCACTTCCACTGGCGCTCCTCGGAGCCGACGAGATCCTCGAGATCGGCCTTCTCATCCGTGAGACGGTCGTGCTCGGTTCGGATCTCGATTTCCTCCAGCCTCCGCAATGCGCGCAGGCGCATGTTGAGGATCGCCTCGACCTGCACGTCGGTCAGCCCGAACCGCGCGATCATGAACGCCTTCGGGTCGTCCTCCTCGCGGATGATGCGGATCACCTCGTCGAGGTTGAGATAGGCGACGAGATAGCCGCCCAGCACCTCGAGCCGGTGCGCGATCTTGCCGAGCCGGAAATGCGAACGCCGCACCAGCACGACCTTCCGGTGGTCCAGCCATTCGCGCAGGACCTGCTTGAGCGGCATGACCACCGGCACCTGGCCCTGCGAGAGCACGTTCATGTTCAGCGAGAACCGCGCTTCCAGATCCGTCAGCCTGAACAGCGACTCCATCATCAAGGCGGGATCGACCGCCCGGCTCTTCGGCTCGACGACGACCCGGACGTCCTCCGCGCTCTCGTCGCGGATGTTGCCGACGAGCGGCAGCTTGCGGGCCTCGATCAGGTTGGCGATCTGCTCGATCAGCCGGCTCTTCTGGACCTGGTACGGAATTTCGGTGACGACCACCTCATAGGCGCCGCGGCTCCCCTCCTCCTTCTGCCAGCGGGCGCGCACGCGGAATGCGCCGCGGCCACTCCGATACGCCTCGGCGATCTCGGCGCGCGTCGAGATGATGATGCCGCCGGTCGGGAAGTCCGGGCCCGGCACCAGCTCGTTCAGTGTCGCGTCGCTGGCGTTCGGGTGCTTGATGAGGTGGAGCGCCGCGCCGCAGACCTCGGCGACGTTGTGCGGCGGGATGTTGGTCGCCTTGCCGACGGCGATGCCTGACGAGCCGTTGGCGAGCAGGTTCGGGAAGGCGCCCGGCAGGACGACCGGCTCCTGGCCCTCGCCGTCATAGGTGGCGCGGAAATCGACGGCATCCTCGTCGATGCCCTCGAGCAGGAGGCCGGCGACGATCGTCATCCGCGCCTCGGTGTAGCGCATGGCGGCGGCGTTATCGCCGTCGATGTTGCCGAAATTGCCCTGGCCGTCGACGAGCGGATAGCGGACGGCGAAGTCCTGCGCGAGCCGGACGAGCGCATCGTAGATCGCCTGATCGCCGTGCGGATGGAAGTTGCCCATCACCTCGCCGACCACCTTGGCGGACTTCTTGTAGCCGCCGCTCGGATTGAGGCGCATCTCGCGCATCGCGTAGAGGATGCGGCGATGGACCGGCTTCAGCCCGTCGCGGACGTCCGGCAGCGCCCGGTTCATGATGGTGGAGAGCGCGTAGGCGAGATAACGCTCTTCCAGCGCCTCGCGCAGGTTGACCGGAACGATCTCGCCGTCGGGGCCCGGGCCGCCGCCCGGGAGATTCGGTTTCTGTCCCATGGCGGGACGGTTTACGCGGCGCCGGCCTTCGCGACAAGGAAACGAGCGCGTGGTAGAGCGCGGCCATGGTGTCCCGCGGCCCCGACATTCCCATCGAAGCGCTTCCCGAGGTCCTGAAGCCGGGCGAGCGCCTCATCGGGCTCGACCTCGGCACGAAGACCATCGGCCTCGCCCTCTCCGATCTGGGGCTCCGCATTGCGACGCCGTTCCACACCATCAGGCGCACGAAGTTCACGAAGGATGCGGAGGAGCTCCTCGCCATCTGCGCGAAGGAGAACGTCGGTGCGCTGGTGCTCGGGCTGCCGATCAACATGAACGGCACCGAGGGTCCGCGCGCGCAGGCGACCCGCGCCTTCGTCCGCAGCCTCGCCGAGAAAAGCGACCTTCCCGTCGTGCTCTGGGACGAGCGCCTCTCCACCGCGGCCGCCGAGCGCGCCATGATCGAGGCGGACCTGTCGCGGCGCAAGCGCGCTGAGCGCATCGATTCGGCCGCGGCGAGCTTCATCCTGCAAGGCGCGCTCGATCGCCTGGCAAGGCTCCGCGCTCCATGACCGCGGCCCTTCAGGCCCTCCTCCCGATCCTGATCGTGACGGCCGTCGGATGGGCTCTCGCCCGGAGCGGGATGGTCGCGCCGGCGGGCTGGGTCGGCTTCGAGGCGATCGCCTACCAGGTGTTCTTCCCGAGCATCATCATCCTCAATCTGGCCGAGGCCGATTTCGGCGCGCTTCCGTTCGCCACTCTGGGGGCGGCGCTTGCCGCCTCGGTCCTCACCATGTCGGCCATCTGCTTCGCGCTGAAGCGGTTCCTGTCCGCGCCGCTCCGGCTCGACGGGCCGCGCTTCACCTCCGTGCTGCAGGGAGCGACGCGCTGGAACAGCTTCATCGGCCTCGCCATGGCGGCGAGCCTCTACGGCGCGGAAGGCGTGGCGCTCACCGCCGTCGCGATCGTTGCGATGATTCCGCTCCTCAATCTCATCAACGTCCCCGCGCTGTCGGTCTACGCCGCGGGCGGGCCGATCTCCGTCCGCCGCTTCGCGCTCGATCTCGCGCGCAATCCCTTCGTCTGGTCGCCCGCGGCGGGCGTTGCGATCAACCTCGTCGGGCTGGGTCTGGGCGAGCCCGTAACGGCGGCGCTGCGCATGATGGGACAGGCCGCGCTCGCGGCCGGCATTCTCGCCGTGGGTGCGGGGCTCGACCTCTCCGCCCTCCGCCGCCCCGGGCCTGCTCTCGCCACGGCGAGCCTCCTGCGGCTCGTCGGCATGCCGCTGCTCGCCGCCTTCTTCTGCGCTTTGCTCGGCGTCACCGGGATGGCACTGGGCGTGGCCATCGTCGCCACCGCGGTGCCGACGGCGAGCGGGGCCTACCTGCTCGCGAGGCGGATGGGCGGCGATGCGAGGCTGATGGCGGAGATCATCACGCTCCAGACGATCGCCAGCGCCGTCACGCTGCCCGTCGCGCTCGCGCTCCTCGCCTGATCAGGCGATGTCCGGCGCGACGTAGTCGATGAGCGCCCTGCTGTCGAAGCGGCCGTCGATCATGCCGTAGGTCGCCCGCCAGGGCCGCCCCAGCCGGGTCTCGATGAAGGCGTCGGCGAAGGCGGGCGGAAAGTCGCGCCGGAGCACGCCCGCAGCGGCGGTCAGGGCGAGCTGCTCCGTCAGGATCCGGGCGGAGCCCTCGTCCTCGGTCGCCACCTCGGCGGCC
>JAEZEK010000411.1 GCA_023417735.1 Pseudomonadota bacterium
GCGCGGCGATGAACACCGACTCCGCGTGCCCGCCGGCCTTGTTCTCCGTCGTCTGGAAGGACTCGCCCGGCTCGGTGCCGATGTCGACGGCGGTCGGATGGAACTGCACGAACTCCGGGTCGGCGACCAGGGCGCCGGCCCGTGCCGCCATCGCGAGGCCTTCGCCGCGCGCTTCCGGGGGGTTGGTCGTGACCTCGTAGAGGTGGCCGATGCCGCCCGAGGCGAGCACGACCGCGCGGGTCGCGAAATGCAGACGGTCGGACAGGCCGCCGCGCCGGTCGCGGGCGACCACGCCGGTCACGTACTGGCCCTCCGTGCGCAGCTGCTCGCCGACGAAGCCCTCCAGCACGCGGATGGAGGGCGTGCGGCGCACGGCAGCAACGAGCGCGCTCATGATCGCCTTGCCGGCCATGTCGCCGCTGACCCGGACGATCCGCCGCTGCGAATGCGCCGCCTCGCGGGAGAGGCGGAGCGCGCCGTCGAGATCGCGGTCGAAGGGGACGCCGTACTCGAGGAGGTCGTGGACCCGGTCCGCGGCCTCGGCCGCCATGCCGCGGGCGATCCGCGCGTCGACCAGCCCGGCGCCGGCGGCGATCGTGTCGGCGACGTGCGATTCCACCGAATCGCCGGGACCGACGGCGGCCGCGATCCCGCCCTGCGCCCAGGCCGAGGAGGCGCCTTCCCCGATCGGCGCGCCGGTGATGATCGTCACGGGGCGCGGCGCGAGCTTGAGCGCGCAGAACAGGCCGGCGAGCCCGCCGCCGAGGATGACGACGTCGTCGACGCCGGCCCAGGAGCGGGGAGGGAATGAGGAGATCATCGGCTTCGGCATCCGCGCGGCGCGCCGCGTGAGCCGTCCCGGCGCGCCGCCCGCCGGAACCGTGCAGGTTCTGATCCGCCCGGCGGAGGCCGGTGTTCAGCTCTTGAGGTTGACCATCCGCTCGACCGCGCGGCGCGCGCGCGCGGCGACGGCCGGGTCGATCGTCACCTCCTCCCGCATGTAGACGAGGGAATCGAGGATCTTCGGCAGCTGGATCCGCTTCATGTGCGGGCAGAGATTGCAGGGGCGGACGAAGCTCACCTCCGGCGTCTCGCTCGCCACGTTGTCGGCCATCGAGCATTCCGTGACGAGCAGCACCTTGGGCGGCCGCTTCTGCTTCACCCAGTCGATCATCTTCGCCGTGGAGCCGGTGAAGTCGGCGACGGCGATCACGTCGGGCGGGCACTCCGGATGGGCGATGATCCGGATCGAGGGATCGGCCGCCCGGTAGGCCTCGAGCTCGTCGGCGGTGAAACGCTCGTGGACCTCGCAGGCGCCGTGCCAGGAGACGATCTCGACCTTCGTCTGCGCCGCCACCCACTTCGCGAGATAGCGGTCGGGCAGCATGATGACGCGCGGCGCGCCGAGGCTCTCGACGACCTCCACCGCGTTCGAGGACGTGCAGCAGATGTCGACCTCCGCCTTCACGTCGGCGGTGGTGTTCACATAGGCGACGATCGGCACGCCCGGGTAGGAGTCGCGCAGCCGCCGGACGTCCTCGCCGGTGATGGAGGCGGCGAGCGAGCAGCCGGCCTCGCTGTCCGGGATGAGCACGACCTTGTCGGGGCAGAGGATCTTCGACGTCTCGGCCATGAAATGGACGCCGCATTGCACGATCACCTCGGCGTCGGCGCGGGCCGCCTCCTGGGCGAGCTGGAGGGAATCCCCGACTATGTCGGCGACGCAGTGGAAGATCTCCGGCGTCTGGTAATTGTGCGCCAGTATGACAGCGTTCCGCACCGCCTTCAGGTCGTTGATCGCCTTGATGTACGGCGCGAAGACCGGCCATTCCACGGCTGGCACGACGTTGCGGACCCGCTCGTAGAGATGCCGCGTCGCCTCGGCGACCTCGGGCGTATAGGCAAGATCCGGATAGGGCAGGGCCCGAAACAGGCCGCTTCCCGCACGGCGGCCGATCGCGCTCTCCCCTACAGCTTCGATATACGCCATCGCCCGGTCCCCCTCATGGTTATGCTCATTATGAGCATAAGTGGGCGCAAGAAATGACCGGCACTGCCGGTCTGCCGGCTACATAAGCTCCGATCGTCGGCTTCGCAAGACTGTCACAAACAGGCTGCCGCTGCAGCCGCCCAGGATCGCGATGCGGCAATCGGCGCAGGGCGACGGCAGGCGCAGCCGGTTCCGACCGACAAATTCCGTAGACGCGAACCATCAGAACTATGCAATTTTCCGTCGCCGGCCGGCGCGCTATGGCTTCCCTCAAATACGGAAAGGCGCCTTTCATGGCTTTCTCCCAGGCCGAGTCCGCGCGGCGAATTGTCGTCCGCTCGCTTCCACTGGTGATCGTCGCCGGATGCCTGATCTCGCTGCTGTCGTTCGGGCCACGCTCCGTGATGGGCCTCTTCCTCGCGCCCATGACGGAGGCGCGGGACTGGACGCGCGAAACCTTCGCGCTCTCGATCGCGCTTCAGAACCTCCTCTGGGGCTTCGGCCAGCCGATCGCCGGCGCGCTCGCCGACCGCTGGGGCTCCGCGCGGGTGCTCGCCGGCGGCGGCCTCATCTACGCGGCGGGCCTCCTCATCATGAGCTGGGCGCCGACGCCGCTCTGGCTGCACGCTTCGGCGGGCGTCCTGATCGGCATCGGTCTGGCCGCGGCATCGTTCTCGATCGTGCTCGCCGCCTTCGGGCGCCGGGTGCCGCCGGAGAAGCGCTCGGTCGTGTTCGGGATCGGCACTGCGGCCGGCTCGGCCGGCCAGTTCGTCTTCGCCCCGCTCGGCCAGGCGCTGATCTCCAATTACGGCTGGTCCCAGGCGCTCGTCTTCCTGGCCGTGATGATGCTCGCGATCCCGATCCTCGCGCTCGCCTTCGCCAGAACCCCCGCCGCGCCGACGGGGCCGGTGCGCGAGCAGAGCCTGCGCGAGGCGATCGGCGAGGCGTTCGCGTGGCGCAGCTACAATCTGCTGGTCGCCGGATTCTTCGTGTGCGGCTTCCACGTCTCCTTCATCACGACGCACCTGCCGCCCTACATCGTCGACATCGGGCTTTCGCCGCAGATCGGCGCTTGGGCGCTCGCCCTGATCGGCCTCTTCAACATCGTCGGCTCGCTCGCCTCCGGCGTCATCGCGCAGCGCTTCTCCAAGCCGATCTTCCTGGCGCTGATCTATCTCGCGCGCGGCGTCGCCATCACGCTCTTCGTCCTGACCCCGCCGAGCACGGTCACGGTGCTCGCGTTCGCCGCCGCAATGGGGCTCTTCTGGCTCTCCACCGTGCCGCCGACCTCCGGCCTGGTGGCCATCATGTTCGGGCCGCGCTATCTCGCAACCCTGATGGGCATCGTGTTCTTCTCGCACCAGGTCGGGGCCTTCCTGGGCGTCTGGCTGGGCGGCCGGCTCTATGACCAGACCGGCTCCTATGACATCGTCTGGTGGCTGGGCGTGGCGCTGGCCGTTTTCTCCGCCGTCGTGCACTGGCCGATCCGGGAGCGGCCGGCCCCGGGTGTCGTCCCCGCCTGACCGCCCGTCGGTCGGGGGCGCAGCGAAAGAACGAGGCGGCAGCCGGGGAGGCGGGCGTGGCAGAGCGGTTCCAGGCGATCCTGGTCGAGCGGGACGAGGCGAAGAAGCAGTCCGTGCGCATCGTCGAGCTGGGGCTCGACGACCTCATGGAAGGCGACGTCGTCGTGCGCGTCTCCCATACGACCATCAATTACAAGGACGCGCTCGCCGTCACGGGCAAGGCTCCGGTCGTGCGGCGCTGGCCGATGATCCCGGGCATCGATTTCGCCGGCGAGGTGGTCTCGTCCGAACACCCGGCCTTCAAGGCGGGCGACCCGGTGATCCTGAACGGCTGGGGCGTGGGCGAGACGCATTACGGCGGCTTCGCCGGGCTCGCGCGCGTGAAGGGCGACTGGCTCATCCAGCGGCCGCACGGCTTCACCGCCGAGCAGGCGATGGAGATCGGCACTGCCGGCTACACCGCGATGCTCGCCGTCATGGCGCTCGAGCGCCACAGCGTCACGCCCGCGGCCGGCCCGGTGCTCGTCACCGGCGCGGCCGGCGGCGTCGGCTCCGTGGCGATCGCGCTCCTCGCGCGGCTCGGCTACCACGTCATCGCCTCGACCGGCCGAACCGCGGAGGCGAGCTATCTGACGAGCCTCGGCGCGGCCGAGATCATCCCCCGCGAGGAGCTTGGCGGCGAGGGGCGGCCGCTCGGCAAGGAGCGCTGGGCGGCCGGGATCGACGCCGTCGGGTCGGCGACGCTCGCCAATGCGCTCTCCATGACGCGCTATGGCGGCGCGGTGGCAGCCTGCGGCCTGGCCGGCGGCATGGACCTGCCGGCGACGGTGGCGCCGTTCATCCTGAGGGGCGTGTCGCTGCTCGGCATCGATTCGGTCATGGCCCCGAGGCCCCTCCGCGAAGAGGCCTGGCGACGGCTCGCCGGCGATCTCGACATCGGAAAGCTCGGCGCGATGACCCGGCGGATCGCGTTCGAGGACGTTCCGCAGGCCTCGGCCGACCTTCTGGAGGGCAAGGTGAGGGGCCGGCTGGTGGTGGCAGTCCCCTAACCGCGCGAAGCCCGGCCGCCGACCCCGTCAGCGGTTCTGCTGCGGCTGGTTCGGACCGGGTCCGGGCCCGCCCATTCCGGGACGGCCGGCGCCCGGCCCGCCGCCGGGACCGGGCCGCGGCCCGCCGGGACCCATCATCCCCTGCAGCATCGGCCTGATCACCTCCACGCACTCGCGGGTGGAATCCTCGTCGGCGCACTTGGCCACGATCCGGCCGCCGCCCGGGCGCTCGAACATGAAGAATGCGCCCCGGCCGGCCATGCCGTAGCCCATTCCGTGGTGCATCCGGCGGTGGGTTGAGGGACCCGCTCCGCGGCGCTCGCCGCGGTCGCGCACATCCCGCCGGGCGCGGCGCTCCTGCCGTTCGCGCTGGACGCCCTCGAGGTCCGATCCGGGGGCGATCTCCGGGATGCTGCCCGGCGCGCCGACGGGTGGCGGCGAGGATGGCGGTATCGGCAGATCGGAGCGCGGCCCCGCCGGCGGCGTCTGCGCGAAGGCTGCGGTGCCGCACAGGGCCAGGGCAGCGACGAACGTCGTCAATCCTCTCACGGCAATTTCCTTTCGCTTCTCGTCGACCCCCCACCGGCGGCAACGAGCCGGTCGGAGGCGGGTTCCCCGACGCGCGGACGAAGGGCGCCGATGCGCGGCCCGCCCTTGCGAGCCGCTACGAAATTCGTCATGAGGATTCCACTTTCGAGCCATTTAGCCGCCGCAAGATCGTTTCATCGGGGGGCGCCATGACGATTCTTTCGCGCAGACAGACGCTCACGCTCGGCCTCGGCGCCGCGCTTGCGGCCGCGCTGTCCGGCCGGGCCGGCGCCGCGGCGGGCAATCCCCTGGTCAGGTTCGGCGAGCCGCAGCCCTTCTCCTTCGAGCTCCTGAAGGCGCGGGCGGAACGGCTCGCCCGCGAACCGTTCCGCGACGGGCGTTCGGTGCACTCGGCGACGCTCGAGGCGATCGACTACACGGCCTTCCACGAGATCCGGTTCCGACCCGACCACGCCCTGTGGGCGGACGAGGAGCCCCGGCCGGCGGTCCAGCTCTTCCACCTCGGCAAGTACTTCCAGGAGCCCTGCTCGATCCACGTGCTGGAGGCCGGCGAGGCGCGCGAGGTGCTGTACCGGCAGGACCTGTTCGAGATGCCGGCCGCCAGCCCGGCGCGCGACCTGCCCGACGACGTCGGCTTCTCGGGATTCCGCCTGATGAACCCCGAGCAGTACGGCGACTGGTTCGCCTTCCTTGGGGCCTCCTATTTCCGCTCCGCCGGCGAGCTCGACCAGTACGGCCTTTCCGCGCGCGGCATCGCGGTCAACACGGCGATGCCCGTGCCGGAGGAGTTCCCGCGCTTTTCCGCGTTCTGGCTCGAGGCGCCGGAGGAGCCGGCGGCGGAGCTCACCGTCTACGCGCTCCTAGAGGGGGCGAGCCTCACCGGCGCCTACCGCATCGCCTGCCGCCGCGACGGCGCGGTGACGAACGACATCGAGGCGGTGCTCCACCCTCGCCGCGCGATCGAGCGGCTCGGCGTCGCGCCGCTCACCTCCATGTTCTGGTACGGCGAGGGGCAGCGGGTGCAGGCGATCGACTGGCGGCCGGAGATCCACGATTCCGACGGGTTGGAGATCCGGACCGGCTCCGGCGAGCAGATCTGGCGGCCGCTCAACAACCCGCCGACGGTCATGACCAACAGCTTCGTCGACGACAGCCCGAAGGGCTTCGGGCTGCTCCAGCGCGACCGCGACTTCCGCAACTACCAGGACGACGCGGTCTTCTACGAGAAGCGGCCGTCGGTCTGGGTCGAGCCGGTCGGCGCCTGGGGCCCGGGCGAGGTGCAGCTCGTGGAGATCCCGACCGTCGACGAGATCCACGACAACGTCGTCGCCTACTGGGTCCCGCGCGATCCGGTGGTCCCCGGCAAGCCGCTGGAATTCCGCTACCGGCTGCACTGGGTCGCCGAGGTGCCGGAGCCGGCGGATCTCGCGCGGGCCGACAGCCTCTATCTCGGGGTCGGCGGAATTCCCGGCCAGGAGCGGCCGGACGGTGTGACGAAGTTCGTGATCGACTTCGTCGGCGGCCGCCTGGCGGAGTTCGACGCGGAATCAGGGGTGGAGCCCGTCGTGTCGCTGTCCCGGGGGCGGCTGGGGGAGTCCGGCTGCTATCCGGTGCAGGGGGACCGCGGCCGGTTCCGCGTCGCCTTCGATGTCGCGGCCGTGGGCGAGGCGCCCGTCGACATGCGCCTGCACCTGCGGCACCAGGGCAATGCGCTGACGGAGACGTGGCTCTACCAGTTCTTCCCGGATTTCGCGCGGCCGCGGCCGACCTGAGGTCCGCCGCTAGGGCGCGAACGCTGCGCCGGGATCGCGCGCGAGCGCCTCGACGGTATGGGCCTGGAGGCGCTGCGTCACCTCGAGCGCGTCCCCCTCGGCGATCCACCCGGTCGGGATCGGGCGTCCGATGCGGATGCGGAAGGTCTTGCCGCGCTTGTTGAGGAGCTCGTGGAAAACGGTCATGTCGCGCAGTTCCGTGTTCCATTGCGCGAACCAGTAGAACAGGCCGGAATTCCGCGATTCCACGTGCATCGGCACGATCGGCACGGCGTGCTTGCGGGCGAGCGTCACGGCCGAGATCTGCCACGGCCGCTCGTTGAGGCGGCCGTCCTTCCAGTAGGCGATGCGGCCGGAGGGGAAGAGGACGACTGCGCGCTCCTCGCGGAAGGCGCGCGAGGACAATCTGAGCGTCTCCTTGGTCTTGGTGTGGTTGCGGTGCTCCTCCCGCCATTCGACCGGGATCAGCACGTCGGCGAGCCGCGGGTTGACCCGCACCGCATCCCGGTTCGTGAAGATCGCGATGTCGCGCCGCACCGCCTTCAAGGCGTCGAAGACCGCGACGCCGTCGGCGATGCCGGTCGGATGGTTGGCCGCGACCACGAAGGCGCCCTGCCGCGGCACGTGCTCCAGCCCGACGACGTCGAGATCGAGCGCGAGGAGACCGCTGATGAAATCCATGGCGGCGGCCGAGCCGAGCGGCGCGAGGGCATCGGCCATGCGCACCGCGTCGTCATAGTGCAGGACGCGGTAGAGCAGGGGCCTCAGCAGCGGCCAGGCCCAGCTCTCGACGATCTTCTGGCCGCGTTCCGCGATCAGCTGATCCACGACATGGGTGTCCGTCCGGACCGCGTCGGCAGGGATGTCGCTGCTGCGCAGCCGGCCCGAGTCCCCCGCTTCCGCCATTACCGAGATCCGCCCCTTGGTGACAAAAGGCCTAGGACGTGCCAGAAGCGGGGTCAAGCTGCCTCACCCGGACGCCGACCGGGCCGATGCGGACTCGGGCAGCGTGACGAGGAGGACTCGATGAAGCTGCCGACGAGAGTGGTCGCGCCGATGGCAACTGCACTGCTGCTTGGGGCCTGCATGGGTCCGCTTGCGCAACGCCAGGCGCCTCCTCCCGCTCCGCCGCCGCTTCCTTCCGCCCCCGTCGGCCGCGTCGCGCAGACCCCATTGCCGCCGCCAGGGGGCCCGATGGCGCCCGGGCCCATGACGCAGGGACCCACGGCGCAGGGACCGAT
>JAEZEK010000426.1 GCA_023417735.1 Pseudomonadota bacterium
TCGCGATCACCGGCACGAACGGCAAGTCGACCACGACCGCCCTGATCGGGCACGTGCTCGCGGAGGCGGGGCTCCCGGTGGAGGTCGGCGGCAATATCGGCCGGGCCGCGCTCGACCTCGCCGCCCCGGCCGACGGGCGCGTCTACGTCCTGGAGATGTCGTCCTACCAGCTCGACCTCACGGAGCGGTTCCGGCCCGACGTCGCAGTCTGGCTGAACCTCACGCCGGACCATCTCGACCGGCACGGCGACATGGCGGGTTACCGGGCCGCCAAGGAGCGCATCTTCGCAAACATGGCCCCGGGCGACACGGCCGTCGTCGGCGTGGACGAGCCGATCATGGCGGAGGTCGCTGCGGTCCAGCGCGGCCGCGCCGGCCCGGCGGTGGAAACGGTGGCGGTCGCGCCGGGAACGGATGCGACCTGGCGCGTGGACGGAAGCGGCCGCCTGCTCCGGGACGGGCGGCCCGTCGCGGAGCTCGCCGACCTGCCGACGCTGCGTGGCGCGCACAACTGGCAGAACGCGGCGACCGCCTTCGCGACCGGTCGGGCGCTCGGCATCGCGCCGGACACGATTCATGAGGCCATGCGCAGCTTTCCGGGCCTCGCGCACCGGATGGAGATCGTCGCGCGGCGCGGGCGGGTCGTGTTCGTCAACGATTCGAAGGCGACGAACGCCGACGCCGCCGCCAAGGCGCTCGCCACCTTCGACCCGATCTACTGGATCGCCGGCGGCCTGGCCAAGAGCGGCGGAATCGAGGATCTCGCCCCGTTCTTTCCCCGGATCGCGAAGGCATACCTCGTCGGCGCCGCGGCGGACGCCTTTTCCGCCACGCTCGCGGGCCGGGTTCCGCACGTGATCGCCGGCGATCTTCAGACGGCGGTAACCATGGCGGCGGAGGATGCGGCTCTCGACGGTTCTGCCGAATCGGCGGTCCTGCTGTCGCCAGCCTGCGCGTCATTCGACCAGTTCGCCGACTTCGAGGCGCGGGGGGAGGCGTTCCGCCGCGCGGTGGCAGGTTTGGACGAGGAAGCGATGGAGGAGGCGGTCCCATGATCAGCCGGGCGCACCGGACGCCGTTCGCGCAGTGGTGGTGGACGGTCGACCGCACCATGCTCTCGCTCGTGATGCTCCTCTTCGTCACGGGGCTCGTGCTCTCGCTCGCCGCCAGTCCGCCGGTCGCCGAGCGGATCGGGCTGCCGAGCCTTCATTTCGTCCTGCGGCACGCCTTCTTCGCCCCGATCGCGGCGGCATTGGCGATCGGGCTTTCCTTCCTCAGCCCGCGCCAGGTCAGGCGCGCCGCGCTGATCCTGCTGCTCGTCTCGCTCGCCCTGATGATCGCCGTGCTCTTCGTCGGCGCGGAGGTGAAGGGCTCCCGGCGCTGGATCTACGTCGCCGGCATCTCGATCCAGCCGTCGGAATTCATGAAGCCCGCCTTCATCGTGATCTGCGCATGGCTCTTCGCCGAAGGGAGCGACCGGCCGGACGTGCCGGGCCGGCTTCTCGCCGCGGTGCTGCTCCTGATCGTCGCGGCGCTCCTTGTGGCGGAACCGGACCTCGGGCAGACGATGCTGGTGCTGGCCGTGTGGGGGGCGCTGTTCTTCCTCGCCGGGGTCTCGCCGATCGTGGTGGCGGGGCTCGCAGGCCTGTCGCTCGTCGGGCTCTTCTTCGCCTATCAGGTGTTCCCGCACGTCGCCGACCGCATCAACCGGTTCCTCGACCCCTCGAGCGGCGACAGCTTCCAGATCGACACGGCGCTTCAGTCGTTCCAGCGCGGCGGATGGGCCGGGACGGGGCCGGGCGAGGGCGTGATGAAGCGCATCCTGCCCGATTCCCACACCGACTTCGTCTTCGCCGTCGTCGCCGAGGAGTTCGGCATCCTCATCTGCATGCTGCTCGTGCTCCTCTTCGCCGCGCTGGTCATGCGCGGCCTCATGCAGGCGTTCCGCCGCAAGAGCGCGTTCGAGCGGCTGGCGATCGCCGGCCTTGCGACCCAGATCGGCATGCAGTCGTTCATCAACATGGGGGTGAACCTGCACATCCTGCCGGCCAAGGGCATGACGCTGCCGTTCATCTCCTACGGCGGATCGGCGCTGCTTTCGGCGGCGATCACGGTCGGCTTCCTGCTCGCGCTGTCGCGTCGGTCCTACGACCAGCACGTGACGGTCGTGCCGCGCGCGGCCGCCGTCGCACAGACGTGAGCGAGGCTTCCGGGGCGACGGCCCTCCTCGTCGCGGGCGGCACGGGCGGCCACCTCTTTCCGGCGCTCGCGCTCCGCGAGGCGCTTCTCGCCCGCGGCTGGCGCGTCCGCCTCGCGACCGATCCGCGCGTCGGCGACTTCGTCGAGGGCGTCCCGCCGGAGGAGCGTCACGTCGTGCATGCGGCGACGATCTCGGGCGGCAGCCCGGCTGCAATCGTCCGCTCGGTTGCGACGATGGGGCGGGGGCTTCTCCAGTCGCGGCGCCTGATGCGAGCCGTGTCGCCGCGCATCGTCGTGGGGTTCGGCGGCTATCCGACCGTGCCGCCGCTCATCGCCGCGCGGCTCGCGCGCATCCCCATCCTGGTCCACGAGCAGAATGCGGTGCTCGGGCGGGCGAACCGGCTGCTCGTCCGCTTCGGCGCGCACCTCGCGACCGGTTTCCGCAAGCCGAAGGGGGGCGAGCGGGCGCGGGTTCAGACCTTCGTCGGCAATCCCGTGCGGGCGGCGATCGCGGCGATGGCGGAGCGCCCCTTTCGCGCCCCGGCGGAAGGCGAGCCGTTCAGGCTCCTCGTGTTCGGCGGCAGCCAGGGCGCACGCGTCTTCTCCGATGTCCTGCCGGCCGCGCTTGGCCAGCTCGCAGAGGTCGGGCGGCGCCGGCTCTCGGTCGTCCAGCAATGCCGGCCGGAGGACATCGTGCGCACGCGGGCGAGCTATGCCCAGCTCGGCATCGCGGCAGAGCTGGAGCCCTTCTTCAGGGACATGCCCCGGCGCCTCGCCGAGGCCCATCTCGTCGTGAGCCGCGCCGGAGCCTCCACCGTCACGGAGATCGCCGTGGTCGGCCGGCCGGCCGTGCTCGTGCCCTATCCGCATGCTCTCGACCACGACCAGGCCGCCAACGCAGCCGCGCTCGCAGCAGCCGGAGGCGCCTGGCTCGTGCCGGAGGCGGAGTTCACGCCTGAGACCTTTGCGAAGCGGCTCGCGGCGCTTATTGAGGCGCCCGGAGAACTGGAAGCCGCCGCCCGTGCCGCGGCCGGGCAGGGCCGCCCGGATGCCGCCGAGCGCCTCGCGGACCTCGTGGAGAGGATCGCAAGCGGCGGCCAGGGAGTTGATGCCGGATGAAAATGCCTCGTGACATCGGGCCGGTCCATTTCGTGGGCATCGGCGGCATCGGGATGAGTGGCATCGCCGAGGTGCTCGCGAACCAGAACTACCGCGTGACGGGATCGGACGTCGCCGAAAGCGCGAACGTCCAGCGCCTGCGCGAGCACGGCATCCCGGTCCAGATCGGGCATCGGGCCGAGAACATCGACGGGGCCGCCGTCGTGGTCGTGTCCTCCGCGATCAAGCGCGACAATCCGGAGCTCAGGGAAGCGCGTGCCCGCGGCCTGCCGGTCGTCCGGCGCGCCGAGATGCTCGCCGAGCTCATGCGGCTCCATTCGGCGATCGCGATCGGCGGAACGCACGGCAAGACCACCACCACGTCGATGGTGGCGGCGCTGCTCGACGCCGGCGGGTTCGATCCGACCGTCATCAACGGCGGCTTCATCAACGCCTATGGGACGAACGCGCGCATCGGCTCCGGCGACTGGATGGTGGTGGAGGCGGACGAATCCGACGGGACCTTCGTGAAGCTACCCGCCGACATCGCCGTCGTCACCAACATCGACCCCGAGCACCTCGACCATTACGGCTCGTTCGACCAGGTCCGCGCGGCATTCCGGGCCTTCGTCGAGAACGTGCCGTTCTACGGCTTCGCCGTGATGTGCCTCGACCATCCGGACGTGCAGGCGCTGGTCGGCCGCATCGAGGACCGGCGCATCATCACCTATGGGCGCAACCCCCAGGCCGAGGTCCGCTTCGCCGACCTGCGCCCGGAGGGAGGGCTGTCGCACTTCACCGTCGAGCGGCGCGACCGCGTCACCGGCGAGATGGAGACGATCGCGGACCTGACCCTGCCCATGCCCGGCGTCCACAACGTCTCCAACGCGACGGCGGCGATCGCGGTGGCCCGGGCCCTCGGCATTCCCGCCGACGCGATCCGCAAGGGGCTCGCCGGCTTCGGCGGCGTGAAGCGGCGCTTCACCCACACCGGCAGCTGGAACGGCGTGGACGTCTACGACGATTACGGCCATCACCCCGTCGAGATCGCGGCGGTCCTCCATGCCGCACGCTCGGCCGCGAAGGGGCGGGTCATCGCCGGCGTGCAGCCGCACCGCTATACGCGGCTGCACGCCCTCTTCGCCGAGTTCTGCGCCTGCTTCAACGAGGCCGACACGGTGATCGTGGCCGACGTCTATTCCGCCGGCGAGGCGCCGATCGAGGGTGCGGATCGCGATTCGCTGGTCGAGGGCCTGCGCGCCGGCGGCCACCGGGACGTTCTGCCGCTCTCCGGCGAGGACGCGCTCCCGGCGATCGTGGCGGGGCTCGCCCGTCCGGGCGACATGGTGGTCTGCCTCGGCGCCGGCTCGATCTCGCGCTGGGCCAACGCGCTGCCGCAGGCGCTCGCCTCCGTGAAGCCCTGATTTCGGGTCCCGCTCCATGACGAACCATCTGCTCGACCGTCTGCGCGGCCGCCTCGACGGCTTCCGCGGCTCGCTTCAGCCGGATCAGCCGCTTGCGCCGATCGTCTGGTTCCGCGCCGGCGGCCCGGCCGAGATCCTGGCGATGCCGGCCGACCAGGAGGATCTCGCCTTCCTGATGCGGGCCGTGCCGGAGGAGGTGCCGGTCACGGTGATCGGGCTCGGCTCGAACCTGCTCGTGCGCGACGGCGGCGTGCCCGGCGTCGTCATCCGGCTGTCGGCGCGCGGCTTCGGCCAGGTCTCGGTCGAGGGCACCCGCATCCGTGTCGGCGCCGCACTGGCCGACCGCCGCGTGGCGGCCCATGCCCTTGAGGCCGGGATCGGCGGGTTCGCCTTCTATCACGGCATCCCCGGCGGGATCGGCGGCGCACTCAGGATGAATGCGGGTGCGAACGGCGTCGAGACCAGGGAGCGCGTCCTCGAGGTCGTGGCGATCGACCGCCGCGGCGAGCGCCACGTCCTGACCAACGCGGACATGGGCTATTCCTACCGCCATTCGTCGGCGGCGGACGACCTGATCTTCGTCGAGGCGCTCTACCAAGGCCACCTCGAAGAGCCCGACGCGATTCGCGCGGCGATGGACGCCGTCCAGGAGCACCGGGAGACGGCGCAGCCGATCAAGAGCCGGACGGGCGGGTCCACATTCAAGAACCCTCCCGGCGACAAGGCCTGGCAGCTGATCGACGCGGCCGGCTGCCGCGGGCTGTCGATCGGCGACGCGCAGGTCTCCCAAATGCACTGCAACTTCCTGCTCAACGTCGGCAATGCCACCGGCCACGACCTCGAGCTGCTCGGGGAGACGGTGCGCGCCCGCGTCCTCCAGCGAGCCGGAATCCGCCTCGACTGGGAGATCAAGCGGATCGGCCGGTTCGGCCCAGGCGGCGTCGTGGAGCCCTTCCTCGGCGCCTGACCCGGCGGGCGGCCGCAGCGACGCCGGGCTGCGTCGGGGCACGATTTCCCTTGCGCCGGCTCCTGCGCCTCAGGCGCGGCGGGCGACTGCCTCGGGCGCGTTCGCCTCCTCGGAGTCGACCGGCAGCCTGGCGATCGCTTCGGCGAGTTCGGTATGGGCGGCGACGTAGAGCCGCTCGCGCCCCTTGAGCCATGACAGCGCTTCCGCCTGCGTCTCGGCCTCGCGCACCTTGGCGGTCGCGGTCAGCTGTTCGGGTTCGGGATGGCCGCGACGCGGCGCCGGCGGCTCGCCCACGCGCTCGAAATGGTGCTGGCGCGCCAGCGGATCCCGCACGAGCGCCTCGATACCGTCCGCGGGCAAAGCGGGGAGGGCGGCCTCGATGGCATCGGCGCGCAGGAGGATCGGGTCGGGCCTCGTGTCCTCCGGCGTGACGAGCACGCCCGCCCGCGCGAGCGCGTCGCCCGCCCGTGCGCTGCCGCTCAACCAGGAGAGCGGGATCGAGAAGGCGAGGCCGATGATGACCGGCGAGAGCCAGGCGAGCATCACCGGCGCGATGAAGGCGGCGAGCACGGTGACGGCGATCCCGGCAACGGTGTGCCAGCGATGCCTTATCATCGCCTCCGCCCAGTCCGCCGCCTCGTGGCCGCGGCGCTGCTTCGCCCAGCCGGAATCGCGGCCGAGCAGGATCTCGAAGACGTGGCGGCTGTGGACCAGCATCATGATCGGCGCGTAGAGCGAGGTGATCAGGATCTCCAGGATCGCGCTGGCGACGAGGCCGAGGGCGCCGCCGGAGCCCCGCCGCAGGTCGGGGTCGAGCAGCGCGCGCACCAGGCCCAGCATCTTCGGGAAGAAGAGCACGCCCATGGTGAGGATGAAGAGTTGGATCATGCGCTCGGAATCGAAGCGCGGCCAGGTCGGGAAGAGCTGGAAGTCCTTGGCGAAATACTCCGGCCTGATGAAGTGCGCCTGCGTGGACAGGGCGAGGCCGGCGATGATCAGCAGGAGCCACATCGGCGAGGCGATGTAGCTCATGATCCCGGTCGCGAAGTGGACGCGGCTCGGCCAGGCGAGCCCGCGCGCGCCGATCACCTTGCCGTGCTGGAGATTGCCCTGCGCCCAGCGCCTGTCCCGGATCGCCACGTCGATGAGGGAGGGCGGGCTTTCCTCCCACGAGCCTTCGAGCTCGGAGGTCATCTCGACCCGCCACCCGGCGCGCCGCATCAGCGCCGCCTCGACGAAATCGTGCGACATGACGTGGCCGCCGAAGGGCTTGCGGCCGGGGAGGTCGGGCAGGCCGCAGGCACCGGCGAAGGCGGCCGTGCGGATGATCGCGTTGTGGCCCCAGTAATTGCCGTCGAAGCCCTGCCAGGCGGCCAGGCCGCGGGCGACGATCGGCCCGTGGATGCGGCCGGCGAACTGCTGCAGCCGGGCGAACAGCGTGCGGCTGTTCGCCAGCACCGGCACGGTCTGCAGGATGCCGAGGCGCGGGTCGGCCTCCATCGCGCGGGCGAGCGCCACAAGCGTCTGGCCGCTCATCAGGCTGTCGGCGTCGAGGACCACCATGTGGTCGTAGCGGCCGCCCCAGTTCTCGACGAAATCCTTGAGGTTGCCGGCCTTCTTGGCCGTGTTGTGCCAGCGCCGGCGGTACCAGACCGGCATCGTGCCGGCGAGGGCGGACGAGAGGCGGCTGACGGAAACGGTTTCGCGGATCCAGGCGTCGGCATTGGTGGAATCGCTCAGGATCACGATCTCGAAGTTCTGGGCGGCCCCGAGACGGGCGAGATCCTCCGCCATCGCCTGCAGGCACGCGGTCGTCCGCCGTGGGTCCTCCTGGTAGATCGGCATGACCAGCGCGGTGCGCGTCGAGAGCGGCCGCGGGTGGACGGCGAGCGTCCGCATCCGCGGGCCGGCGATGACGCCGGCGAGCGCCGTCGTCGCGGCAAGCGCGATCCAGGCGAAGGTGATCGTGAAGAGCGCCGTCATCACGCCTTCCAGGATCGTGGTGCCGCCGATCGAGACGACCGCGACCATCTGGTAGAGACCGAAGACCGTGAGCGCGAGCGCACCGCCGAACGTCACGAACCGCGCCCAGGCCACCCTGAGGTCCGGCCGGTCGGGCGTCACGCCCTCCGGCGCTTTTCCGAGATCCTGCACGGGCATCGGCAGCGGCTCGCGGGGCGGCATGCCGGCGCCGGTGACGAGCTTGAGAACGGAGGTTTCCGTGGTCATCGTCTGGTCCATCGGTAGAGCCAGGTCTCACTCGCGGGCTTGCCGTCGGCGGTGATCCGAAGGCGGAGCTCGGAAAGTGCCTCGTTGCCGGGGTCGAGCTGGAAGGAGGCGCGAATCGTGCCGTCGTTCGGGTTCTGCTGAAGGACGGGGTGGACGACCTCCCCGGCCGACGCGCCGACCTCCAGCGTCAAGGTATTGATCGGCGGCAGGTTCGGGCTCTTGAAGTCGACGGCGAAGATGCGCCGGTTCTGGTTCATGGTCAGGCCGGATCGCGAGGCCGTCGCGGCGAGGAGCTCGTGATCGACGTTCTGCAGCCAGCGCAGCCGGTAGCGGTGGGTCCACGGCTCGCCCTGCGGCAGCGGATCGGCGGGCCGCCAGAAGGCGGTGACGTTGTCGTGGATCTCCATGTCGACCGGGATTTCCAGCAGGACCACGTGGCCCGGGCCCCAGTCGCCGAGGGGCTCCACCCAGACGCTCGGGCGCCGTTCGTAGCGCGCCTCGAGGTCCTGAAAACGGTCGAAGCTGCGGGCGCGCTGCATCAGGCCGAAGCCGCGCGGCGCCTGGTCGCGGAACGCCGAGAGCTGGAGTTCGGCCGGGTTGGCGAGCGGGCGCCACAGCCATTCGCCATTGCCCGTCAGCATCAACAGCCCGTTCGAATCGTGGACGGCGGGGCGGAAGTCGTCGAAGCGGGACCGGTTGGTTGCATCGAACAGGAACATGGAGCTGAGCGGCGCCAGGCCCAACCCGCCGAGTTCGGTGCGCGGATAGAGCGTTCCCTCCACCTCCATGACCGTTTCTGCGCCGGGCTGGATCACGAACCGGTACGCGCCGGTCGTCGACGGGCTGTCGAGGAGGGCGTGGATCGTGATCTCGCGCGTCTGCGCTTCGGGCGCCTCGATCCAGAAGCGGGTGAAGCGCGGGAACTCCTCGCCTTCCGGCGCCGCAGTCTTGATCGCGAGCCCGCGCCCCGAGAGCCCGTAGACCTGGCCCTGGCCGACGGCACGGAAATAGGAAGCGCCCTGGAAGACCAGGAACTCGTCCCAGACGTCGGGCGCATTGATCGGGTGGCGCAGGCGGAACCCGGAAAAGCCGACATCGGCGTCGGCCGGCGGCTGCGGAGCCTTCCCGAAATCGAACAGATCCGGCGTGTAGTGGATCCGCCGGGCCTCGCCGTTCACCACCAGCGCGATGTCGACGCGGTCGCGATAGATGAAACCGCGATGGAACAGGTCCACCGTGAACGGCATCTCGGTACCCGCCCAGATACGGGCCTCCGGCCGGTACCGGATGTCGCGGTAGAGATCGTAGCCCATGTCGCCGAGGTTGCCCGGCAGCGCGTTATTCGGTTCCCGGTAGGCTTCTGCGGAGAGCGCCTGTGCGGTCTCGAGCAGCCAGTCGCGGCTGAACGGCACGGGATCGTCGAGAAGCGGCAGCGGCGCCTGCGCAAAGGCGGCGGGCGAGCGCAGGGCGGCGCTGGCCACCGCCAGTGCCGCCGGCAGACCGGACACGAAAGTTCGCCTGTTCATGAACGCCTTATGCGGCCGACCGGCATAGCGGTGCCGTCGACCCTCTCCTGTGAAGTCACAACGATCCGGCAGCCCGCTCGGTTGCGGCTGTCCATCTTTTTCGCATTTGCGAGACAATTCCGCCGACTCGGCGGGAGACAAGGTTGATCAATGCCGTTCGCTCCCGCAAGAGGTCGACAGGGCGTACCCCGCACGGCCGAACGTCGGTGCTCGGCCGGCGAGCAGCCCGGATCGCACTGCAGCAAATCCGAGGCCAGATCATGACCACCAGAAACCTCGGCAAGGTGTTCGAACCGCGCTCCGTGGCGCTCTTCGGCGCGAGCGACCGTCCGGGCTCGATTGGCAACACCGTGGCCAGGAACCTCCTGCAGGGCGGGTTCGGCGGGCAGGTGTTCCTGGTCAATCCGCGCCGGCCGCTCGTGGAGGGACGGCAGAGCATCGCCGATGCGGGCGAACTGCCGGAGCCGGTGGACCTCGCCGTCATTGCCGCGCCGCCGCCCGCGATCGCAGGCGTCCTCGACGCCGTGGGCGCGCAGGGCACGCGTGCGGCCGTCGTGATCAGCGCCTTCCCGGCAGATGCCGAGGGGCAGGCGGCCCAGGCCGGGATGATGGCAGCGGCGCGCCGGCACGGCATCCGTCTCGTCGGCCCGAACTGCATCGGCATCCTGTCGCCGCATGTCGGGCTGAATGCGAGCTTCGTCCATCGCAACGCGACGCCGGGACGCCTCGCGCTGATCTCGCAGTCCGGCGCGATCCTCACCGCGGTCCTCGACTGGGCGACCTCGCGCGGCGTCGGCTTCTCGCACCTCGCTTCGGTCGGCAACATGGCGGATGTCGATGCCGACGACCTGATCGACTATTTCGCGGCGGACCCGCAGTGCCGCGCGATCCTGCTCTATCTGGAGGGCATCGCCGAGGCCGCCCCGTTCATCTCCGCGGCGCGCGCGGCGGCGCGCATCAAGCC
>JAEZEK010000435.1 GCA_023417735.1 Pseudomonadota bacterium
GTAGAGGTAGAGCGCGCGGGCGCCGAGCGGGTTCTGCGGGCCGCCCGGCATGCCGCCCGCCCATCTCGCCGCGAAGGGATCGCGCCTCTGCATCGCGACGGGCGGCGTCCAGCGCGGCCACTTCGCCTTGCGCCCGACCCGGGCGACGCCCGACCAGGCGAAGCCCTCGCGTCCGACGCCGACGCCGTAGCGCATCGCCTCGCCGTTCGGCAGCACGAGGTAGAGGAAGCGCGCGCCCGGATCGACGACGAGCGTGCCGGGCGGCTCGCCGGTCGGGTTGGCGACGATCTGGCGGTGGAACTGCGGCGGGATCTGGCTGAGGTCGACGGGCGCGACGCGGTGAGGCTCATTGGTGGCCGGCACCAGCAGCTGGTTGCGCGCGACCGGCTGGCGCGCGGCGCGGCTGATCGGGGTGCAGGCGGAGATGAGGCCGGCGGCGCCGGCCAGCAGAAAAGCGCGTCTCGCGATCAAGGTCCTACTCCGAATGGCGTTTACCGCCTCCGGAGCAAATTCGGCGGAACTGAGGTCCGTTCCGGGCCCAACGCCGCTGCGCGCCTGCCGGCCAGGCGATGGGGCATTTCTGCCACAGTCCGGCCGGCAGGCGGATGGCTCGGGCGAAGGCGCGTCAGGCCCTCCGCGCCGGCTCCTCCCGCCCAGCCTCGCGTGCGGCCTGCAGGACCGTGTCGATGAAGGCCTCGTACTCGTCGCGGAGCGGATCGAAGATGTCGCGCTCCTCGGTGACGGCGCCGCGCATGCCGCCGGCGAGCCGGAAGAAGCCGTAGGCGCGGCCCATGTAGGGGCACAGGAAGCCGTGCGCCTTCAGCGTCTCGAAATCGGCCGGCGCGTGGGTGGCGCGGGCGACCCGGAAGGCGCCCGAGGCGTCGGGCACCGTCTCGATGCGCAGCCCGTGGCGGACGGCCGCCTTGCCCATGGAGTTGGCGCCGGCGTCGGCCTCGAACGCATCGAAGGGATAGATGCGCTCGACCGTGGCGCGGTCGTTCAGATCGGCGTTGGGGTTCATGGTCCGTCTCTCGTCTAGATCGTCAGGACAACGCGGCCGTCGACCGTTCCGTTCTTCAGCCGGCCGAACACGTCGTTGATCGCCTCGAGCGGGGCGGTGCTGACATGGGAGCGGACCTTGCCCTCGGCGGCGAAGGCGATCGATTCCGCGAGGTCGCGGCGCGTGCCGACGATCGAGCCGCGGACGGTGATCCGCTTCAGGACGACGTCGAAGATCGGGGTCGGGAAGTCGCCGGGCGGCAGGCCGACGAGGCTGACCGTGCCGCGACGGCGCGTCATGCCGAGGGCCTGCGAGAAGGCGGGGACGGAGACCGCCGTCACGAGCACGCCGTGGGCGCCGCCGCCGGTCGCCTTGCGCACCGCGTCGACTGGGTCCTCCGTCGCGCAGTTCACGGTGAAGTCGGCGCCGAGCTCCCGGGCGAGCGCGAGCTTGTCGTCGGCGACGTCGATCGCGGCCACATGCAGGCCCATCGCCTTCGCGTACTGGACCGCGACATGGCCGAGCCCGCCGATGCCGGAGATCGCAACCCATTCGCCCGGCTTCGCCTCGGTCTCCTTCAGGCCCTTGTTGGTGGTGACGCCGGCGCAGAGGATCGGGGCCATCGCCACGAAGTCCGGATTGTCGGGAAGCCGCCCGACATAGTCCGCATTGGCGAGCACGTACTCGGCATAGCCGCCGTCGACGCCGTAGCCGGTGTTGTGCTGGCTCTCGCAGAGCGTCTCCCAGCCGGACGTGCAGTGCTCGCATGCGCCGCAGGCATCGTGGAGCCAGGGCACGCCGACGGGGTCCCCCTCCTTCAGGCCCTTCACGCCCGGGCCGATCGCGGCGACGACCCCGACGCCCTCGTGGCCCGGAATGAAGGGCAGCTTCGGCTTCACCGGCCAGTCGCCTTCGGCGGCGTGGAGATCGGTGTGGCAGACGCCGCTCGCGACGACCTTCACCAGCACTTCGCCGTAGCCGGGCTCGGGGACAGCCACCTCCTCGATGCGGAGCGGGGCTCCGAACTCGCGCACCACGGCTGCCTTCATCGTCGCTGCCATCGTCATACCTCCGTTGCTGTCGTCCCCCGCGTAAAGGCGACGGAAAATGGCGACATTGATGGAGGTCAATGGCGGCGGTTGAGAGGGGGTTGCGCAGGAATGCGCGAGGCCGTGATCAGGCCGGGGCGAGCAAGCCCCCGGGGGCCGCCTCGCGGGCCGCGATCCGCTTCTGCACGTGCACGAGGAAGGCGGTCGCGAAGAGCGGCGTGAAGAGGTTGAGGAGCGGCACGGCCAGGAACGCCGCGACCAGGAGCCCGGCCAGGAACACCCGCCCGCTGTTCCGCAGCCTGAGCGCGCGCACCGTTTCCGGCGGATGGAAGCGCAGCGCCGCGAGCTCGAAGTACTCGCGGCCGAGCAGGTAGCCGTTGGCGACGAAGAAGATCACGACGCCGAAGCCGAGCAGGAAGACGAGCGGCAGCGCGACGAGGTTCACCAGCACGACGACGCCCGTGAACTTGACCGTGGTGAAGACCGAGCGCGCGAGCGGCATGGCCCGGCCGGGCGGGTCGGCCGGGTAGTGGCTGCGCTCGACCAGCTCGGCGATCTCGTCGAGGAAGAGCCCCGCGAAGAGCGAGGTGACCGGCGCGACGACGAAGGCGAGGCCCACCACCAGGCCGATTCCGGACACGATGGAGAAGGCGGTCTCCAGCCACGGGAAGGGCAGCACCAGGAAGTGGAGCAGCACGCCCTGCAGCGTGATCCAGAGCACGACGAGGAGTGCGACGGTGAGTGAAAGCGCCTTCCACAGCACCGAGCGGAACGGCGGGGAGAAGATTTCCCCGAAGGCGAGCGTCGCCGCGGCAATCATATCGGCCCTCCAGACCGGCGGCAGATAGGAGCCGAGGCGGATCGGCTCAACCCGCGATATTGCCTTTGCCCCGCCCAGGCTCTAGCGAGCCGGGAGGCAGCAAGCGGGAACCCTCATGGCTCAGGCAGAATTCGACGTCCTCACCATCGGCAACGCGATTGTCGACGTGCTCGCCCACACTGAAGAGGACGTCCTCGTCCGCGAGGGCCTGGTGAAGGGCTCCATGCGCCTGATCGAGACGGCGGAGGCGGAGCGCCTCTACGGCCAGATGGGCCCGGCGCACATGGTTTCCGGCGGCTGCGCCGGCAACACGGCCTCCGGGGTCGCCTCGTTCGGCGGCCGCACCGCCTTCATCGGCAAGGTGGCGGGCGACGAGCTCGGTCGGTTCTACCGCCACGACATGACGGCGCTCGGCATCCATTTCCCGACCGCGAGCCTCGCCGAGGGGGCGCCGACCGCGCGCTCGATGATCCTCATCACGCCCGACGGCGAGCGCACGATGAACACCTATCTCGGCGCCTGCCAGGAGCTCACGCCGGCCGACATCGACCGAGCCACCGTGGAAGGTGCGGCGATCACCTATCTCGAAGGCTATCTCTGGGATCCGCCGAAGGCCAAGGAGGCGTTCCGGGAGGCGTCGCGGATCGCCCACGGAGCCGGCCGGAAGGTCGCCATCACGCTTTCCGACTCGTTCTGCGTCGACCGCTTCCGCGACGAGTTCCTGCAGCTCATGCGCGAGCGCGCGGTCGACATCGTCTTCGCCAACGTCCACGAGGCGCTGGCGCTCTACCAGACGAGCGACTTCGCCACGGCGGCGGGGCTCCTGCGCAAGGACGTGCCGCTCGCGATCGTCACCCTCGGCGCGGAAGGCTCGCTGGTGCTTGCCGGGGACGGGGAGACGCGGGTGCCCGCCGCCCCGGTCGAGCGCGTGGTCGACCTGACCGGCGCCGGCGACCTCTACGCGTCAGGCTTCCTCTACGGCCTTGCCAGGGGCCTGGCCCACCAGGATTGCGGCGTGCTCGGCTCGCTCGCCGCCGCCGAGATCATCTCCCATGTCGGGGCGCGGCCGGAGAAGTCGCTCAGGCAAGTCGCAGAGCAGGGGGGTCTGCCGGCCTGAGCCGGCCGACATCGTGCCAGGGCTGGCCGCCGAGGCCGGTCCGCTGCATGAGATCGCGCGCCTGCCACATCCAATCGATGCGGCGCTCGGCGATGCCGGGCACGCTGCCGGGATCGAAGCCGGCCCAGGGCAGGAACGGATTGCGCCGGCCGTAGGTCCAGATCTCGACGCGGACGGTCGGGCGGGCGCTGAAGCCGCGGGCATGGAAGCCAACCGTGTCGCCGGCGACGAGCGTGTTCGCCGGCACGGCGAAGGCCTTGGGCGGGCCGTAGCCCATCGCCGCGATCTCGTCCGGGCTGGCGCGGAACGAGCCGCGGGCGAGCAGGCGGTTCTCGCTCTGCGACGCCCTGATGCTCGTTTCGCGCTCCCAGGCGAGGCGCCCCGGCGTGAGAAGGTGCGAGCCGGGCACGTAGGTGAACGGGCCCTCGTCCTCCGCGACGTCGGTCAGGAACAGCCAGGCCTTCACCGTCGGGTGGAACGTGTCGGCGTGGAGGTCGGTCTGCGGATCCGGCGCGGCGTCCCGGATGTGGGAGAGGATGGTCTGGATGTAGGTGAGCGGCTCCTGGTCGAAGGAACCGACATAGCGGTTGATGCCGCGCCAGTCCGGGTTCGCCACGAAGCGGCGGAGCGCGGGCGAGGCGCGCAGCGCCTCCGGTCCGACGGCCATGCGGCGCGTGATCGTGTCGCCCTGGATCATCTCGCGCGCCGGGCCCTCATAGGCGAAGACCTCGTCCTTCAGCCGCTTGAACTCGTCCTCGGGCAGGAAATTCTCCCGCATGATGTAGCCGTCGCGGTCGAAGGCGGCGCGGTCCTCGGCGGAGACGAGCCTCGCCAGCCTCTCCCGCCGCCGCCAGGCCATGTCGTGCGCGATCCTCACCCGCTTCTCGTGCAGGCCGCGGCGGTTCAGTTCCGGCGAGCCGATCAGCGGGTTGTCGCGGAAGGACTTCGCGCCGGTGGCGAGCTGCGCGACCCAGACCGGGGCGAGGAGCATGCGGGCGGGGTTCATGTGGGTCTCCCGTGCTTCGACGGGGCGATCCTATCGCCACGCATGTTTCAGTGCCATTGCGCCGCCCGGACGGAGATGTTG
>JAEZEK010000052.1 GCA_023417735.1 Pseudomonadota bacterium
GTCCTTCTCCCGCTCAAGGCGCATCAGGGCGGCGAGCAGGTCGTCGGCCCCCTCCCGGAGCGCCGGCCGGGCGAGCGAGAAGAACTTAGCAGCGATGGCGCCATCGTCGGGGAAGAGCGACGGCTCGCCGATCGGATCGGGCACCAGGCGCTCGATCCGGCCCTGCGGCGTCTCGACCGCGAGGCGCGCGCCGAACGGGTGGGGACGGCCCTCCAGGCGCGCGTCGCGGATCACCTCGACCCGCGCCGCGATCGCGTCCATGCCCGGTTCGCCCAGCCGCCGGTAGTCGTCCCAGCCGAAGGCGCCCTGCTCGATGACGACCGCCGCCGTGAACGGCATGGAGAACTGGCCGTCGACGATCGAGCGCGGCCGGCGCTTCTCCTCGATCGGCTCGCCGGTCAGGGTGATCCCGTTCCGGTGCAGCCCGATCTCGACGCGGCGGAAGTCGTCCGGCCGAAATCCGTGCTCGCTCCGGATCGCGAGCAGGCCGTCGAGCGCGGCATGCGTGTAGCGGCAGCTCGGATAGGGCTTCACGCCGATCCTCAGCGTCTCCCAGGTCTCGCCGAGACCGGCCGTAGCCAACGCGATCCGGGGCGCGCCGGAATAGCCGCTCAGGAAGCCGTGCCGCCCCTCCAGCGCCTCCGACGACCCCTTGAAGCCGCTGCGGGCGAGCGTCGCGGCGATCACGCCGTTCATGGCGGCGGCGCCGACCTGGTAGCGCTTGTTCCAGGCGCCGTTCACCAGGAACTGCAGCGATCCGGCCGCCTGGCTCGCGGCCACGCCGAAGGCGGCGGCCATCTGCTCGGGGGAAAGGCCGTAGAGGCGCCCGGCGGCGGCCGCCGCGCCGAAGGTTCCGGCGGTCGCGGTCGGGTGGAAGCCGCGCGCGTAATGCTCCGTCGGATCGAGCGCATTGCCGATCCGGCAGCACACCTCGTAGCCGGCCACGATCGCGGCGAGCACGTCGCGTCCGGGCGCGCCGACGAGCTCGCCCGCCGCGAAGGCTGCCGGCACGACCGGCGCGCTCGGATGCAGCGAGGAGTCCGCGTGGGTGTCGTCGAAGTCGAGCGAATGGCCGAGAAAGCCGTTGGCGAGCGCCGCCACCGGCGGCGCGCGGCTGCGCACCGTGCCGACGAGCGGCGCAGCCCCCGGGCCGTCCAGGCCGAGGGCCGACAGCGTCGCGAAGAAGCTCGGGGCGGACTCCGAATCGAAGCCCGCGCGCACGATGCTGCCGGCGAGGTCGATCGCGAGGCGCTTCGCGCGTTCCGGGACGGCGGCCGGCAGCTCGTCGAACCGGATCGACGCGGCGAAGGCGGCGAGGGTTTCCGTCGCTCCGCCCATGTGCTTCCTCCTGCCTTGGCGGCTCCGCGTGACGACGTCGGGGCGCGGCGATGTCCGCACGGAGCGTGGCGCTGCGCCACGAGCCTAGGGAGAAAGGGCGCTGCATGAAAGATCTGGAGGGCATCCTGGTCGTGTCCGTCGAGCAGGCGGTCGCCGCGCCCTACGTCTCGGGCCGGCTCGCCGATGCCGGCGCGCGCGTCATCAAGGTGGAGCGGCCGGAGGGCGATTTCGCGCGCGAGTACGACCACGTCGTGCACGGCGAGAGCGCCTATTTCGTCTGGCTCAACCGCGGCAAGGAATCGATCCGGCTCGACCTCAAGGACGAAGCGGACCGGGGCGTCCTTTCCCGGATGATCGCCCGCGCCGACGTCTTCATCCAGAACCTCGCGCCGGGGGCGCTCGACCGGCTCGGCTTCGGCGCCGAGGCGCTCCGCTCCCGCCATCCGCGCCTCGTCACCTGCTCGATCTCAGGCTACGGCGAGGACGGCCCGTTGCGGGACCTCAAGGCCTACGACCTCCTGGTCCAGGCGGAGAGCGGGCTCGCCTCCGTCACCGGCAACGAGCACGGCCCGGCGCGCGTCGGCGTCTCGGTGTGCGACATCGCCGCCGGCATGACAGCCCATGCCGGCGTGCTCCAGGCGCTCTTCGCCCGCGAGCGGACCGGCGAGGGCCGGCACGTCGCGGTGTCGCTCTTCCACGCTCTGTCCGACTGGATGAACGTGCCCTACCTCCAGTACGCCTATGGCGGCAAGGCGCCGGCGCGCGCCGGTCTCAGCCACCCGACCATCGCGCCCTATGGCGTCTACGCCTGCGGCGACGGCCGGTCCGTGCTCATCTCCATCCAGAACGAGCGCGAATGGGCGCAGTTCTGCGCGGAGGTCCTCGGCCGGGCGGAGCTCGCGGCCGATCCGCGCTTCGGCAGCAATTCCCGGCGCGTGGAGAACCGCGGCGAGCTGGACGCGCTGATCGCGGCGGCGTTCGGGGCGTCGGGCCTGGAGACGATCGTCGAGCGGCTGCGGCGTGCGCGCATCGCGTTCGGGCGGATGAACGGCCTCGAGGAGCTCTCCCGGCACCCGCAGAACCGCTACGTCGCCGTCGATACGCCGAGCGGCCCGGTCCGGATGCTCGCCCCTGGCGCACTGGTCGACGGTGCCGTTCCCCGGTTCGGCCCCGTCCCTGCGCTCGGAGAGCACTCGGAGGAAATCCGGCGGGAATTCTCCTCCTGATCCACAGCGCCGCTTCTGCCGCATTGCACAATCGGTTTGCATGCGCAGAAGTAAGGCATGCTGGGCAAGGCGCTCTCCATCCTCGTCATCGACGAGAACCAGATCCGGGCCTCGATCATCGAGGCGGGGCTGCGCGAGGCCGGCCACGACCGCGTCACCGTCGTGCACGACGTGAACGGCATCGCGCGTCGGATCGCCGATCTCGCGCCCGACGTCATCGTCATCGACCTCGAGAACCCCAACCGCGACATGCTGGAGAACATGTTCCAGCTCTCCAGGGTGGTGAAGCGGCCGATCGCGATGTTCGTCGACCGCTCCGACCAGGCGTCGATCGAGGCCGCGGTCGAGGCCGGCGTCTCCGCCTATGTCGTCGACGGGCTGAAGCGGGAGCGGGTGAAGCCGATCCTCGACATGGCGATCAGCCGGTTCAACGCCTTCTCCCGGATGTCGCGCGAGCTCGAGACGCTTCGCGGCGAGCTGGAGAACCGCAAGCTGGTCGACCGCGCCAAGGGCATCCTGATGGCCTCGCGCGGCATCACGGAGAGCGAGGCCTATGCGCTGCTGCGGAAGACGGCGATGAACGAGAACCGCACCATCGGCGAGGTCGCCCGGAGCCTCATCACCGTCGCCGGCCTGCTGGCTCCGCCCGAGGACAAGAGGAAATGAGCGCCGAGCACCAGATCGCGGCGGGCTTCATGCCGCTCCTCGACAGCGCGCTGCTCGTCGCGGCGAAGGAGGCGGGCTTCGCGGCCGCCGAAGGCGTCGACCTGAGCCTCTTCAGGGAGACGTCCTGGGCGAACATCCGCGACCGGCTGGCCGTCGGCCATTTCGACGTCGCGCACATGCTCGGTCCGATGCCGATCGCCTGCAATCTCGGGCTGACGCCGCTCGCGGCGCGCACGATCGTGCCGATGGCGCTCGGGCTGGGCGGGAACGCGGTCACCGTTTCCAACGCGCTCTGGTCGGTGATGGCGGACGAGGGCGCCCGCCCCGACCTCGACCCGAAGACCGCCGGGTCCGCGTTGCGGGCGGCAGCCGCCGAGCGGCTGGCGGGCGGGGGAGAGGCGCTGCGCTTCGCCGTCGTCCATCCCCATTCGGGGCACAATTACGAGCTCCGCTACTGGCTCGCCGCCTGCGGCATCCGCCCCGATCGCGACATCGAGATCGTCATCGTGCCGCCGCCGCTGATGCCGGACGCCCTCGAGGCCGGCCGGATCGACGGCTATTGCGTCGGCGAGCCGTGGAACAGCGCCGCCGTGCTGTCGGGACGGGGCCGCATCGCGACGGTGAAGGCGGCGATCTGGCGGTCGAGCCCCGAGAAGGTGCTCGGCGTGCAGGAGCGCTGGGCGAACGCCAACGGGGATCTCCTGGAGGCGCTGCTGCGGGCGCTCTACCGTTCCGCCCGATGGTGCGCGGATCCCGCGAACCGCGACGACCTCGCCTCGCTCCTGGCCGAGCCGGCCTATGTCGGCCGCCCCGTCGAGTGGCTGATGCCGGCGCTGTCCGGCCGCATCGCGACCGGCGGGGGCGAGTGGCGCACGGTCGACGACTTCTTCATTCCGCTCGCAAGGGCGGCCACCTTCCCATGGAAGAGCCACGCTTTGTGGTTCTACACGCAGATGGTGCGCTGGGGGCAGGTCGCCCATGACGGGGCGGGGGAACGGATCGCCCGGGACACCTACCGGCCGGACCTCTACCGGTCGGCGCTGAAGCCCCTCGGCGTGCCGCTGCCGGGCGCGAACGCGAAGGTCGAAGGCGCGCTCGCCGCCCCGACCCCCGTCGGCTCCTCCGGAGCGAGCCTCGTGCTCGGCCCCGACGGCTTCTTCGACGGTGCGATCTTCGATCCCGATCGGATCGAATCCTATCTCGCGACGCAGGCCGCCGCGCCCGAGGGCGCCTAGCTCGGCGGCCTCCTGTCCGAAACTTGTGCGGCTGCACAGGCCGGGCGATTACGAAATGGGCTGGCGATCCTCTCCCAAACTGCACCGGGGTGCTGGGCAAACCGCTGGCACGGAACGGGATTCGTGCCCGAGCAGGACATGGCACGCTTCCTGCATCACGACCTGTAGCTAATCAAGCGATCATCGGCGTCCAATGGCGGGCGCCGCAGGCACAGCCGCCGACCAGGAAACCGCGACCCGCAAGGGCGCGCCTTTCTGGCCGGCGGCTTTTTTCGTTTCGGCCGACCCTCGGCGGAGCCGGGGTTCGAACTGGAGACCTGGACGCAGACATGACCGAGAAGCTCGTCATCATCGGAAACGGCATGGCGCCGGGGCGGATGCTGGAGCATCTGTTCGAGGCGGCCCCCGGCGCCTTCGACGTCACCATCTTTAACGCCGAGCCGCGGGTGAACTACGACCGCATCATGCTCTCGCCGGTGCTCTCCGGCGAGAAGAGCTACGAGCAGATCGTGATCCACGGGGACGGCTGGTACGTCGATCGCGGCATCACCCTCTACAAGGGCCACAGGGTCGTCGCGATCGACCGGGCGGCGAAGACGGTCACCTCCGACCACGGCGCGACGGAGGCCTACGACCGGCTCGTGATCGCGACCGGCTCGGTGCCCTTCATCATCCCGGTGCCCGGCCACGACCTGCCGGGCGTCCTCAGCTACCGCGACCTCGACGACGTGAACGCCATGCTGCTGGCGGCGCAGGCCCGGGCGAAGGCCGTCGTCGTCGGCGGCGGCCTGCTCGGGCTGGAGGCGGCGGCCGGGCTCAAGGCGCGCGGGATGGACGTCACCGTGCTCCACCTCATGCCGACGCTGATGGAGCGCCAGCTCGATCCCGCCGCCGGGTACCTGCTGCAGAAGGCGGTCGAGGCGCGCGGCATCAGGGTCGTCACGAAGGCCGACACCAAGGCGATCCTCGGCGAGCGCCGGGTCGAGGGCGTGGAACTCGCGGACGGGACCGTGATCCCCGCGACGCTGGTCGTCATGGCGGCGGGCATCAAGCCGAACGCAGCCCTCGCCAGGGAGGCGGAGCTCGCGGTGAACCGCGGGATCGTCGTCGACGCCGGCATGGCGACGTCGGACCCGTCGATCCTCGCGATCGGCGAATGCGCCGAGGTCGGCGGCCGGGTCTACGGCCTGGTCGCGCCGCTCTACGAAATGGCCCGCGTCGCGGCCGCCCGGCTCGCCGG
>JAEZEK010000075.1 GCA_023417735.1 Pseudomonadota bacterium
CCGCCACGACGGTGCCGCGCGCCTCGGCATCCGCGAGCGCCGCCTCGCCGATCGCCGCGGCCTCGCTTTCGTTGAGGCGGAGGGCGGACGGTCCGCGTGCGAGGAGATCCCGGGCGAGCGCGGCGCGCCCCGGCGAGCGGTCGGCGAAGACCGGGTCGAGCACCCAGGGCTTGCGCGATGCATCCGCCGCCGCGACGGCGCGCTCGATCGCCTCGCGCGACGATGCGGCCAGCATGCCGAGATTAACGAGGAGCGCGTCGCCGCTCGCCACGAAGGCGCCGATCTCGGCCGGGTCGGACGACATCGAGGGCACCGCGCCGACGGCGAGCAGCACGTTCGCGGTGAAGGCCTGCGCGACCGGGTTGGTGAGGCAGTGGACGCGCGGACGGCGCGCCCGGACGGCGCCGGAGACCGGCGCGTGCGACGGCGCAGGGGCGAGCATCAGAAGCCCCGAGGCCCTGCGACGGCAATATATGGGTGTCTGTCGTCCATCTGCGCCCATCCCTCCGCCGGTGTTAACCGGATCAGGTTCGAGGGGTTGGCGTGTCGCCTCTCAGCCGCGGTCCGCAGCACCCCCTGAGCCAAGCTTCCCCGGACATAATCGGGAGGCGGGCCGGGCGCAACCCGTTCCTGGGCCGCGCGGCGCTTGCGGCGGGCGCATCGATCCGCTTCACTCCGCCCGAATCCGGAGGCGCGAATGACCCCCTTCTTCGTCATGATCAAATGCCAGCTCGGCAAGTCCTACCAGGTTGCGACCGCGCTCGCGGACGCCGAGATCGCCTCGGAGATCTATTCGACGGCCGGCGATTACGACCTTCTCGCCAAGTTCTACGCGAACCCCGGCGAGGACATCGGCCATTTCGTGAACGAGAAGGTGCACCCGATCCCAGGCATCCAGGACACCAGGACGATCATCACCTTCAAGGCGTTCTGACCTTCAGCCTTGCGGCAGCTGGGCCTTGCGCTGCCGGTCGCGGCTGATCCGCAGCTGCCGCTCGCGGAAGATGATGAAGATGCCGGAGGCGACGACGATCGGCCCGCCGATGAAGAGCGACGGCCCCGGCAGCTCCGAGAAGACGAGATAGCCGAGCGCCAGCCCCCAGATCATCGAGACGTATTCGAACGGCGCGATCGTGGAGGCGTTGGCGTGCCGGTAGGCCGAGGTCATGAAGATCTGGCCGATGCCGCCGAAGAGGCCCGAGGCGATGAGGAGCGCCGCGTCCGCCGCGTCCGGCATGACCCAGCCGAACGGCAGGGTCGCGAGCCCCGCGAGGCTCGATGTCACGGTGAAGTAGAAGACGATCGTGCCGGTCCGCTCGGTGTGGGTCAGGCTGCGCACGAAGATGCCGGTGATCGCCGACAGCACGGTCGAGGCGAGCGCCAGCGCGGCGCCGAGGAGCGCGGTGTCCGCGAGGACGCCGGAGCCGAGCAGGCCGAGCTGGGGCCACAGGATGACCAGAATGCCGGCGAAGCCCACGGTTACGGCGCTCCAGCGATAGGCGCGCACCGTCTCGTGCAGAACGAGCGCCCCGAGCACGACGATGAAGAGCGGCGCGGCGTAGTTGATGGCCATCGCCTCCGGCAGCGGCAGGCGCTGGATCGCGGCGAACCACAGCCCCATGCTGGCGACGCCGACGAGGCCGCGGCCGGCATGCACGACCGGCTTGTCCGTCTTGAGGGAGGCGGCGAGTTCGCCCTGCCAGACGAGCATCGCCACGATCGGGATGAGCGCGAAGAACGAGCGGAAGAACACGACCTCGCCTTCCGGCACGCGCCCCGCCGTCGCCTTGATGCAGACGAGCATCAGGGTGAAGAGCAGGGTCGAGGCGATCTTGAGGACTATACCGTAGGCGGGGCTCATCGGCGGGCTGCCTAGCATGGCGGCGCGGCGCGCACGAATGCGATCCGGGCGGCCGTCCGCGGCTCCGTCATGCGCGCTGCGCAGGGCTTGCCGAAAGTCCTGTCGTCAGCCGGGATCGATCCGGCGGTAGCGCGCCTGCGCGAAGCTGTAGACCGCGAAGGCGAGGAAGCCGATCCCCATCGCGAGCAGGATCGCCCAGCCGAAGGCGAGGCCCTGCAACGCGGCGAGCGCATCCTTCAGGCCCGGCTGGTTCTCGGGGGAGTAGGCGAATCCGCCGGTAACGATCAGGATGGCGAGGATCAGGAACACCGCGCCGCGCGCGAAGAGGCCCGCCTGCGATAGTGGTCGGACCCAGCGCCCGACGTCGGGCGGGCAGCGCATGTGTTTCTCGAAACCGGCGGTCGCCGCCTTCCAGAAATGGGCGCCGGCGACCGCGAGCAGGATGGCCGCGACGGCCCAGACGACCAGCCAGCCGAGGCCTGCGTCGAACACCGCCGCGATCCAGCCGCCGGTCGGGTCGCCATTGTCGCCGCCGGAGCTGCCCCAGCGGGAGACCAGGCCGAGGGCGAACATCGCCAGCGCGAAGTTCACCACTCCGCTCCCGAGCAATCCGGCGCGAACGGCGATCCCCTTCGCCCCCTTGCCGTGACGGTCGGGGTCCTTCACGGCCTGTATCGCCCGCCATCCGGCATGGCCGAAGAGGCCGATCACCATCGCCCAGACCAGGATCGTGCCGAAGGGAGCGCCGAGGACGGCGGCAAGCGCGTCCTCGCTGTCCTTGGCCTCGGAGCCGCCGAGCGCCGCGAGGACCGTGAAGAAGCCGATGATGAGGTAGACGGCTCCGCGCGCGGCGTAGCCCGCCCGGGCGAGGCGCTCGATCCCGGTGCTGATGGCGGCGTCGGTCTGCGGCATGCCCCCGGAGAACGACCCAGCCGAAGGCATGTTCCTTCGCCTGCTCAAGCCTTTGCGGACCTGATCGCTTCCCATAGCCGCTGCGGCGTGGCGGGCATGTCGATGTGGTCGATGCCGTAGGCGCGGTGCAGGGCGTCGACGACGGCGTTCATCACCGCCGGGCAGGAGCCGACCGTGCCCGCCTCGCCGGCGCCCTTGATTCCCATCGGGTTGTTCTTCGAGGGGACGTTGCGGGTCTCGAAATGGAGGAACGGCATGTCCCAGGCCCGCGGCATCGCATAATCGTTGAACGAGGCGGTCACGAGCTGCCCGTCGGCATCATAGACGGTGCGCTCCAGAAGCGCCTGGCCGACGCCCTGCACGACGCCGCCCTGGATCTGGCCGGCGAGCAGCATCGGGTTCACCGTGGCGCCGAAATCGTCCACCACCGTGTAGGCGAGGACGTGCGTCTCGCCGGTTTCGGGATCGATCTCCACCTCGCAGACATGCGTGCCGTTCGGGAAGGTGGCGTCCTCGGTCTTGAACTGGCCGGTGGCGACGAGCCTGGCCGGGTCGCTCGCCTTCTGCGCCAATTCGGCGAGCGAGATGCTGCGGTCGGTTCCGGCGATCACCGCCCGGCCGCCGGCGAGTTCGATGTCGGCCGGCGAGGCCTCGAGATGGTCGGCCGCGAGCTCTCTGATCTGCTTCGCCAACGCCCGCGCGGCGAGGTCGACGGAGGGAACGCCGATCGGGATCGAGCGCGAGCCGCCCGTGCCGCCGCCGCTCGGCAGGTCGTCGCTGTCGCCCTGGACGACCCGGATCGCGTCGTAGTCGAGGCCGAGCGGCCCGGCGAGGAACTGGGCATAGGCGGTGGCGTGCCCCTGCCCGTTCGTCTGCGTGCCGATGTGGAGGCTCACCACGCCGTCCGGCCCGAGCTCCGCACGCGCCGGCTCGGAGCCGGCGAAGGCGCAGGCCTCGATATAGGTGGAAAGGCCGATGCCCCGGATGCGCCCGCGCGCCCTGCTCTCCTCCAGACGCCGCTCGAAGCCGTCGTAGTCCGCCGCCTCGAGCGCGCGCGTCATGTGGCCATCGAAATCGCCGGTATCGTAGGTACGGCCCGTCCGCGTCCGGTACGGCATCTGCTCGGGGCGGATGAAGTTGCGGCGCCTGATCTCCGCCGGCGACAGGCCGACGACGCGCGCCGCGTGATCGATCAGCCGCTCGATCACGTACGTGGCCTCCGGGCGGCCCGCCCCGCGATAGGCATCCGTCGGCACGGTGTTGGTGAAGACGCAGGTGCAGGTGATGTGCAGCGTCTGGAAGTCGTAGATGCCGGGCGCCATTGTGAGCCCGAGCCAGGGAATCAACGGCCCGAAGCGGGACAAGTAGGCCCCCATGTCGGCGAGGAGCCTGATCCGCATCGCAATGATCCGCCCCGTGGCGTCGAGTGCGAGCGCAGCCGTCGTGACATGGTCGCGCCCCTGCGCGTCCGCGAGGAAATGCTCGTTCCGGTCCGACACCCACTTGACCGGGCGGCGGAGCGCCTTCGCGGCCTTGGCGGCAAGCGCGTACTCGCGATAGGGCACGGCCTTTACCCCGAAGGCGCCGCCAACGTCGGGCGTGAGCACCCGGATGCTCTCGTGCGGCACCTTGAGCACGCTCGCGAGTGACGTGCGCATGTTGTGCACGCCCTGGGTGGGGATGGTGAGCACGTAGCGGTCGCGCGCTTCGTCGTACTCCGCCACCACGGCGCGCGGCTCGAGGTAGTTGCAGACGAGCCTGTTGTTGACGAGCGTCAGCTCCGCGACGTGCGCCGCTTCCGCGAAGGCTTCGGCCGTGGCCCTGGCGTCGCCGCGCTCGTACTCGAAGGCGACGTTGGTGCCGCGCTCGGGCCAGACGAGCGGCGCGCCCGGCGCGAGCGCCGCGACCGAGCCGGTGACCGCCGGCAGTGGGTCGTAGTCGACCCCGATCGCCTCGGCGGCGTCGCGCGCCGCCAGCGGATCGTCGGCCACGACGAAGGCGATGGCGTCGCCGACGTGCCGGACGACGTCCCCGCACAGGACCGGGAAGGGCGGCTTGTCCGTCGGCCCGCTCGGCTTGGCCGGCCCCGTCGCTTCGCACGGCATCGAGCCGAGATCGGCGATTTCGGCCGCCGTCCAGACGAGGCGCACGCCGGGCAGGCGCCGGGCATCCTCGAGCCCCGCCAGCGATATCCGGGCGTGCCCGGCCGCGGAGCGGAGGACGTAACAGTGCAGCGCGCCCGCCTGCGCGACGTCTGCCGTGAACCGGCCCTCGCCCCGCACCAGCGCCGGGTCCTCGATGCGCCGCACCGGCGCGCCCATGCCGAATTTAAGCGGTGCGAACTCGTTCATCGGGTGTCCTGAGGCCGTTCGAGAGGAGCCCGACAATAGCGCGGGGGCAGACGAATGAAAGGCCGAGGGTACGGCCGCGCGCCCTCCGGAACACCGCCCCGCGGCGGCGCGTTGACCGGCGCTGAAGGGGGAACCCGTTGATGAAGCTCGACTTGCCGGCCCGCGCGGACGAACTGGGCCTCCACTATACCGACGTTGCCCAGCTCTGCGTCAGGCGCCGCCGCTGCGGCAAGGGCTTCAGCTATGTCGACCAGGACGGCCGTCCCGTCCGCGATCCGGTGATGCTCGCCCGCATCAAGGCGCTCGCGGTGCCGCCGGCCTGGACCGAGGTGTGCATCGCGGAGGACCCCCTGGCGCACATCCAGGCGGCCGGGCGGGATGCCGAGGGCCGTCTGCAGTACCGCTACCACGAGGAGTGGACCACGCTGCGCAACAAGGTGAAGGCCGAGCGGCTGGTCCGGTTCGGGCGGGCCTTGCCGCGCATCCGCGCCCGGCTCGAGGTGGACCTCCGCCGCCGCAAGCCCGACCGGCACTATGCCGCGGCCGTCGCCGGCCGGCTCGTCGACCGCGCGCTGCTGCGGTCCGGCCACAACACGCACGGCCTGGAGGACGGTGGCCGCGGCGCAACCACGCTGCTGAAGCGCGACGTCAGGCTGAACGGCACCAAGGTCCACCTCACCTTCACGGGGAAATCCGGCAAGCGCATCGACAAGACCGTCCACGACCCGGTCCTCCTGCGCCGCATGCACAAGCTGAAATCGATCGGCCGCAAGCGGCTGTTCGCCTTCCAGGACGACCACGGCCGCTGCTGCTATCTCGCCGCCCGCGACCTCAACGCGTACCTGCAGGAGGCCGGCGGCTCGGACGTCACCGCGAAGGATTTCCGCACCTTCGCCGCCACCGCGCAGGCGCTCGCGGAGCTCGCGGCAGCCGGACGGCCCGACAGCGAGCGGGCGCGCCGGCGCGTGGTGGCGCAGGTCATGCGCTCGGTTTCGGAGCGGCTCGCCAACACCCCCGCCGTGGCCCGGGCCAGCTACGTCCACCCGCTCGTGGTGGACGCCTACGAAGCGGGCGTGCTCGGCCCGGACATCCTGAAGGGGCCGCAGCGGCGCGGCCTCTCGCGCGAGGAGACCGCGCTCATGCGCTTCCTGGAGGCGCACTCGCAGCAGGAGCGGCAGCACGCGGAGCGCATTCGGAACCCGGTATCCGCCCTCACGCACGTGGCGGCCACAGCCTGAAGGGGGACGGTCCTCGCCGCTCCGGCCGGCGGCGCCGGCACAGATTCGATTTGCCAACCGCGCAAACGTTTGCATACTGATCGCTCCATTCTGGGAGGGATCGATGAGAGCAGCACTCGCCGCGGCAATCCTGGCCGGGAGCAGCCTTCTTGCGCAGCCCGTCTTCGCGCTCGAGACGGTTCGCCTGACCATGTCGTCGAGCCATCCGACGGCGGTCGCCTGGGTCGGAGCGCTGAAGACGCACGTCGTCGACAATGCCAACACGCGTCTCGAGGAGATGGGGTCCGACTACCGCATCGAATGGACCGAGGCGTTCGGCGGCTCGCTCTACGACTTCAACGACACGCTCGAGGCGGTCGAGGAAGGCCTGACCGACATGGGCTGGGTCGGCTCACTGTGGGAGCCGGCCAAGATGCCGCTCCAGAACATCATG
Organism: Pseudomonadota bacterium; assembly: GCA_023417735.1. GTDB lineage: Bacteria > Pseudomonadota > Alphaproteobacteria > Rhizobiales > Afifellaceae > Propylenella. The sequence goes on from JAEZEK010000075.1 coordinate 6,796, forward strand.
TTCGCGACGCCATTCGTGACCAGCGACGTGGTGCTGTCGATCGAGGTGATGAACGCCCTCAACGACACCATCCCGGAGATGAAGGACGAGTGGGACCGCCACAACCTCGTCTTCCTCGGCGCCACCGTCTCCGACACCTATCACCTCTTCACCAAGTTCCCGGTGAACTCGCTGGACGATCTGAAAGGCAAGAAGATCGTCGGGGCGCCGGCGCTCGGGCCGTGGCTCGAAGGGACCGGCGCGATCCCGGTCGGCGGCGGGCTGCCGACCTTCTACCAGCAGATCCAGACGGGCGTCGCCGACGGGAGCATCATCATCCCCACCGGAGCCTTCTCGCTGAAGCTCTTCGAGGTCGCCCCCTACATCACGCTCGTCGACATGGGCGTGACGACGATCGGCGGGCTCGCCGTCAACAAGGACCGCTGGGAGGGGCTGCCGGAGGACGTCCGGAAGGTGCTTTCCGAACTCGGCCGCGAGTATAGCCGCGTCCATGCCGAGGAGGTCGCCGCCCGCTACGATTCCTCGCTCCAGAAGATGAAGGAGGCGGGCGCCACCATCACCGAGCTTCCGCAGGAGGAGCGCAGGAAGTGGGTGGCGGGCCTCTCCAACCTCGCCAAGACCTGGGTCGACCAGGTCGAGAAGTCCGGCACGCCCGGCAAGGAGATCCTGACGAAGTTCATGGATGAGGCGCGCTCGCGCGGCGCCGAGCCGCTGCGCGAGTGGGACAAGGAGCTCTGACGAGCGCCCGTCCGGCCGACGCTTCTCTTGTTCCGGCCGGCCCTAGGGCCGGCCGCCTTGCTTGAAACCGGTGCCCATGCGCAAGGAAGACCGCCCCGCCGTCGCGGACATGCCGTCACGGGCGCTCGGCGCCCTCGCCTGGCTCTTCGCGGCGATGAGCGCAGCCTGGATCTTCGGGCTGATGATCCTGATCTGCTCGGACGTCCTGATGCGGTCGCTGTTCAACGCGCCGCTGATGGGCGTGCCCGAAATGGTGTCGCTGTCGGTGCCGGCGATCGTCTTCCTGGCGGCCGGGCTCTCGATCCGCACCGCCCGTTTCCTGCGCGCCGACTTCCTGTTCGGCCCCTTCGTCCGGAACAATCCGCGCGCCGGCGCGGTCCTCGCCTTCCTGTTCGATGCCGCCGGCCTCGTCATCTTCTGGAAGATGACGCTCGGCATCTGGCCGCGCTTCGCCTCCGCCTGGACGACATCGGAGTTCTTCGGCGCCGTCGGCGCCTTCACCGGCCCGGTCTGGCCCTTCCTCGCCGCCATGCTCGCCGGATCGGCCCTCGCCACGGCGCAGTTCCTGGCGCTCGTCCTCGCCGATCTCGCGCGCCTGGTGGGACCCGGCTCCGGAGCGAAGCGGGAACCGGGCGGGGAGCGTACCGGCTGGGCGGTGCTCGCGGCGTTCCTCGCCGTTGCCGGCACCGGGCTCTACGTCCTCCTCTACGGCGACCTCTCGCCCGTGCAGATCGGGCTCGTCGCGATCGCGGGCATGCTGCTCCTCGTGCTCTCGGGGCTGCACATCGCGACCGCGCTCCTGCTCCTCTCCTTCTTCGGCATCTGGATGGTACGCGGCAATCCCGCCATCGCCGACCGCTCGCTGTCGCTCGCCGCGACCGGCGCCATCAGCTCCTACGGCTTCGGCGTGATCCCGCTCTTCATCCTGATGGGGCTCTTCGTGGAGATCGCCAATGTCGGGCGGGACGCGTTCGCAGTCGCCGCGACCCTCCTGAGGCGCCTGCGCGGCGGGCTGGGGATCGCCACGGTGTTCTCGAACGCGGTGTTCGCCGCCATCACCGGCAGCTCCATCGCGTCGGCCGCCGTCTTCACCCGGGTCGCCGCGCCGCAGATGATGAGCCACGGCTACACGCGGCGCTTCGCGGTCGGATGCGTGGCGGGAAGCTCCGTGCTCGGCATGCTGATCCCGCCGAGCCTCCTCCTCATCGTCTACGGCCTGATCGCCGAGGTCTCCGTCGGCAAGCTCTTCACGGCGGCGATCCTGCCGGGCCTCCTGCTGGCCGGCACCTTCTCGGTCATGATCTTCGCGATGGCGCGCTTCGCGCCCGATTTCCTCGGGCGGCCGTCCGCGGCCGACGACGTCGAGACGATCTCGCTCGTGGACTTCTCCACGAAGATGCTGCCGATCGTGCTCCTCGTCGCGCTCGTCCTCGGCGGCATCTATGCCGGCTTCTTCACGCCGACGGAATCGGGCGCGGTCGGAGCCGCCGGCGCCTTCCTGATCGCGCTCGGACGGCGCAGCCTCGACTGGGAGAAATTCCGCCGCATCATGATCGAATGCGCCGAGATCACCGCCGCGATCCTGGTGCTCATCATCGCCGCCAACCTCTACAGCCGCATGCTGACGCTGACGAGCATCCCGCAGACGGTGTCCGCCTTCATCGTGTCGGCGGATCTCGGGCTGGCCGGTTTCCTCGCCGTCTACCTCGTGATCCTGATCGTGCTCGGCATGTTCCTCGATTCCGTGTCGATCATGCTCGTGGTGCTGCCGCTGATGCTGCCGGTCGTGCAGTCGCTCGGCGGCGACCTCGTCTGGTTCGGCATCGTCACCACGATCGCGGTGGAGATCGGGCTGCTCACGCCGCCCTTCGGCCTGGCGGCCTACGTGGTGAAGGGGACGCTCCCGGACGGCACCGCCACGCTCAACGAGATCTTCGCCGGCGCCCTCCCCTTCGTCGCCGCGATGGTGCTCGTCACCGTCGTGGTGATGAGCTTCCCGGGCCTCAGCCTCGCGCTGCTCTGAGGGGGAAGCGG
>JAEZEK010000091.1 GCA_023417735.1 Pseudomonadota bacterium
ACGCCGAACTGACGCTCGGGCTTCCGCCCGCGATAACCGCCGCCACCGGCGTCGACGCGATGGTGCACGCGATCGAGGCGTACGCCTCGACGAACCCCAACAACAACCCGCTGTCGCGCATGCTCGCCCGCCAGGCGCTCCGCCTGCTCGGCGCGAACATCGATACTGCCGTCCTCAACGGCCGCGATCTCTCCGCCCGGAGCGCCATGCTGCTCGGGTCCATGCTCGCGGGCCAGGCCTTCGCCAATTCCCCGGTCGCCGCCGTCCACGCGCTCGCCTATCCGATCGGCGGCACGTTCCACGTCCCGCACGGCCTCTCCAACGCGCTCGTCCTGCCCCACGTGCTGCGCTTCAACGCGCCCGACGCGGCGCATCTCTACGCAGAGATCGCGGGCGACGCCTTTCCCCGTCTCAACTCGGAGGAGGGCACGCAGGCCTGCTGCGCCGCCTTCATCGAGGAACTGGCCGGCCTGTGCCGCAGGCTCGGCATGCCGACGCGGCTGCGGGAGGTCGGCATCGCAGAGGCGGACCTGCCGAAGATGGCCGCCGACGCCATGAAGCAGCAGAGGCTGCTGGTGAACAATCCCCGGCCCGTCGGCGAGGCGGACGCGCTCGCGATCTACCGCGCCGCCTGGTGACGGCGCAGCGCCCGAGCGCGGCACGGCCGCCGCGGCTAGCGGCCGGCGGGTCCGAACAGCATCTCGGCCGGAATTGTGCTGATTCGTCCGAACCCTGCGACGAGATGGCCGTTTAGGGTCTCGAACCGGTACGCCGCGAAGTCGGCGAACCGGGCATAGCCGCCCGCTTCCGGATGGGCGGCGAGAAAGAGTTCGCGGGCGGCGTCCTGGTCGGCCGCGGGCGCCGTGCGGCCGACGAGCGTCACGCGGCTGTCGGCGAGCCGGGCCGGCGCTGCGGCCGAATCGGCGACGAGGAGAAGCGAGGCCCGGTCGTCCCGGGCGAGATTCTGGGTATGAACCGCGAGCTTGGAGAGGAGCAGGAGCGGCGCGCCGTCGACATCGAAACCGACCGTCACGAGCGAGGCGAACGGCGTGCCGTCCGGAAGCAGCGTCGCCAGCGATCCGGCCTTGGCGCCGCGCAGGACATCCCGCGCGAGCGCGGCATGCTCTGCAGGAATCCCGTTGCGGGGGTGCGACTCGTCAGCCATCTAATGGTTCCTTTGCCACAATCCGTTCGCATTCTGTTACATAAGCGGACCCGGCCCTGCGCCGAAAAGACGAAAGGAGTCCGGTCATGCCGACCATCGCGCTCGTCGACGACGACCGCAACATCCTCGCCTCGGTCTCGATGACCCTGGAGACGGAGGGGTATCGGGTGCAGACCTACAATGACGGCGCAACCGCGCTCGACGGGCTGTCGCAGAGCCCGCCCGATCTCGCGATCCTGGACATCAAGATGCCGCGGATGGACGGCATGGAGCTCCTGCGCAAGCTGCGCCAGAGCTCGGACATGCCGGTGATCTTCCTCACCTCCAAGGACGACGAGATCGACGAACTCTTCGGATTGAAGATGGGTGCCGACGATTTCATCAAGAAGCCGTTCTCCCAGCGCCTCCTCGTGGAGCGGGTGAAGACGGTGCTCCGGCGCTCGCAGCCGAAGGACGGCACCGCGCCGCGCGCCGGCGAGCCGAGCCGGACGCTCGAGCGCGGCGCGCTCGTGATGGATCAGGATCGGCACACCTGCACCTGGAAGGGCGAGAACGTCACCCTCACCGTGACCGAGTTCCTCATCCTCTTCGCGCTCGCCCAGCGTCCGGGCGTGGTGAAGAGCCGGAACGCGCTGATGGACGCCGCCTACGACGACCAGGTCTACGTCGACGACCGCACCATCGACAGCCACATCAAGCGGCTCAGAAAGAAGTTCAAGGCGGTGGACGACGACTTCAATATGATCGAAACGCTCTACGGCGTCGGCTACCGCTTCCGGGAAGCCTGACCGGTCGCGCGAGGGAGGTCCCGCCTTGGTGGCGGATACGCACGGCACGGCGGAAAGGCCGCGCAGAACGGGAAGAACGGGGTTGCTTCGCCCGGCCGGCATCGTGCTCCGGCCGTTCGCGAAGGGATTCGCCGCGATCGCCCGGCTCGCGACCTCGAGCCTCACCCGGCGCATCCTGATCCTCAACCTCGCTGCGCTCATCGCGCTCGCCGGCGGCATCCTCTACCTCAACAAGTTCCGCGCCGGGCTGATCGACGCACGCGTCGAAAGCCTCCTCACGCAGGGCCAGATCATTGCCGCGGCGATCGCGGCCCAGGCGACCGTGGAGACGGACGCCATTACCATCGATCCGGACAAGCTGCTGGAGATGCAGGCCGGGCAGAGCGGATCGCCCTACGATGTCGGCGAAGGCGCGGCGGACTTCCCGATCAATCCGGAGCGCGTCGCGCCGCTCCTGAAGCGGCTCATCTCCCCGGCCCGGATCCGCGCCCGGATCTACGACCAGGAGGGTACGCTCCTTCTCGATTCCCGCGGGCTCTATTCGCGCGGCCAGATCCTGCGCTACGACCTGCCGCCGCTCGACCTGAAGAAGAACGTGCTGGAGCGGTGGTGGGACCAGGTGAAGTTCTGGTACCGCTCGGGCGACCTGCCCCCCTACCGGGAGCTCGGCAGCCAGGGCGGCCGGGAATACCCCGAGGTCGCGAGCGCACTCAACGGGTCGGCGGCGAGCGTCGTGCGGGTCGACGAGGACGGCGGCCTGATCGTCTCCGTCGCCGTCCCGGTGCAGCGCTTCCGGGCCGTTCTCGGCTCGCTCCTCCTTTCCACCGAATCGGGCGATATCGACGCGATCGTCCAGGCCGAGCGCGGGGCGATCCTGCGCGTGTTCCTCGTTGCCGCTCTCGTCACCGCGATGTTCTCCCTGCTGCTCGCCGGCACGATCGCGGGTCCCGTGCGCCGGCTCGCCGCCGCCGCCGACCGCGTCCGGCGCGGCACCAGGAAGCGCGTGGAGATCCCGGACTTCGGGGACCGCAAGGACGAGATCGGCCATCTGGCACGCTCCTTCCGCGACATGACACGCGCCCTCTACCGGCGGATGGAGGCGATCGAATCGTTCGCCGCCGACGTCGCCCACGAGCTGAAGAACCCGCTCACCTCGCTGCGGAGCGCGGTGGAGACCCTCCCGATCGCGCGCACCGACGAGCAGCGCTCGCGCCTCCTCGCCATCATCCAGCACGACGTCCGCCGGCTCGACCGGCTGATCAGCGACATCTCGGACGCCTCGCGTCTCGATGCCGAGCTCGCCCGCGAGGATACGGAGCCGGTCGACATCGCCAATCTCCTGCGCACTGTGGTGACGGTGCTCCGTGAAACCCGGCTCGCCACCGGCGACCGGATTCAGCTCAAGCTCGATCCGGGGCGTTACGGCAAGGATGCCTTCTACGTCCTCGGCCACGACAGCCGCCTCGGCCAGGTCTTCAACAACCTCATCGACAATGCGCTCTCCTTCTCGCCGCCGGAGGGCTCCGTCCGCATCGCCGCCACCCGCCACGCCGACCGCATCGAGGTCCTGGTGGACGACGACGGGCCGGGCATTCGCGCCGAGAACATCGAGAACATCTTCGAGCGGTTCTACACCGACCGCCCGGGCGCGGACGATTTCGGGCAGAACTCCGGGCTCGGGCTCGCCATTACCCGGCAGATCGTCGAGGCCCATCGGGGCACGATCACGGCGGAGAACAGGACGGCCGGCGACGGCTCCGTCGCCGGCGCGCGGTTCGTCGTGACCATCCCGGCGCCGAGCGAGCGCGCGAGGTGAGCGAGACGATCCACGGGACCGCCGTGATCGCCGGCTCCTCGGGGGTCCTGATCAGGGGGCCATCGGGGTCGGGCAAGTCGCGTCTCGCGCTCGCGCTGATGGAAGAGGGCGCGCGGCTGGTCGGCGACGATCGCGTTCACCTCTCGGCGCGCGCCGGACGGCTCGTCGCCGTGCCGCACGGCGCGCTCGCCGGGCTCGTGGAACTGCGCGGGCGCGGTCTGCTGCGCGTGGCTCACGAGCGCGCCTGCGTCGTCGCCCTCATTGCCGACATCGAGGAGGCGGACGCGCTGGCGCGTCTGCCCGCTCCCGAGGCGCTGCGGGCCGAGCTCCTCGGCGTGGCCGTCCCCCGCCAGCCCGTTCCCCCGGAACCCGGGCACGCGATCCGCCTGATCCGGGCCGCGCTCGGCATGCCGATCGGGGCTTGCGATCGGTTCGGGATTGGTCAAGATGACCGCCCTTTGGAAGCAATGACGGTGCGATGATCGGCCTGGTTCTCGTGACGCACGGGCAGCTCGCGGCGGAGTTCCGCTCGGCGCTGGAACACGTCGTCGGCCCGCAGGACGCCGTCGAGACGATCTCGATCGGCCCGGACGACGACATGGAGGAGCGGCGCCGGGACATCGTCTCCGCCGTGAAGCGGGTCGATGACGGCAGCGGCGTCATCCTCCTCAGCGACATGTTCGGCGGCACGCCCTCCAACCTCGCCATCTCCGTGATGGAGCCGGGGCGGGTCGAGGTGGTCGCCGGCGTGAACCTTCCCATGCTGATCAAGCT
>JAEZEK010000097.1 GCA_023417735.1 Pseudomonadota bacterium
GTGGTCGACTGCTCGACCAGCGATCCGGCCAGCACTGCCAGGATCGGCGAGCGGCTCCGCGCCCGCGGCGTCGGCATGGTCGACGCCCCGGTCACGCGCGGCGTGGCGGGCGCCAAGCAGGGCAAGCTCGCCTTCTTCGTCGGAGGCGAGGCGAAGGACATCGAGCGGGTGCAGCCGTGCCTTTCGGCGATGGGCGACACGTTCCACATGATGGGCCCGCTCGGCTCCGGCCATGCCACCAAGACGATGACGAATGCGCTGAGCTACGCGACCGTCGCGCTCGTCGGCGAGATGCTGATGCTCGGCAACCGGCTCGGGCTCGACGCCGACGCGCTGCAGGAGGCGCTGATGTCCGGGGCGGCGAGCAAGGCGCTCGAATCCTTCGGCCCGCGCATCATCGCACGCGAATATTCGTCACCGCGCGTCTCGATCGGGAACGTCTGCGCCCATCTCGGCATCGCCGGCGGCCTCGCGGAGCGGACCGGCTCCTCGATGCCCGTGCTCTCCGCCGCGGAGGGAATCTACCAGCGGGTTTCCGGGCTCGGGCACGACGCGAGCGACATGTCGAGCATCGCGGAGCTCTGGTCGGAGCCGCCGGGCGACGCCCGGAAACGCGCCGCCTCCTGAGCGGACGCGGGCACGGCCGTGACGATCATCGACTTCCGCCTGAGGCCGCCGACCGGCGGCTTCCTCGACATGATCATGTATGCGAACGCGCCGCGGCGCGACCGCCTGACCCGCATGCACGGCTTCGAGCCCGCGCCGTCGGCCGCGCAGCGCTCGATGCCGATGCTGATGGCGGAGATGGACCGCGCCGGCGTGACCATGGGCGTGGTGGTGGGGCGCATGTCGGGCGCCTTCGGCTCGGTCAGCAACGCCGACGTGGCGGCGATCGTGGCGGACCATCCGGGGCGTTTCGTGGGCGTCGCGTCGATCGACCCGACGAGCCGGGACGGGGCGATCGCGGAGATCACGCGCGCAGCGGAGGCCGGGTTCCGCGCCGTCAACATCGAGCCGGCCTCGTACCCTGCCCCGATGCTCGCCGACGATCGCCGGCTCTACCCGATCTACGCCCATTGCGAGGGCCTGCGCATCCCGGTCCTGATCATGGCCGGCGGCAGCGCGGGGCCGGACCTCAGCTTCACCGAGCCGGCGCACCTCGACCGCGTGGCGGCCGATTTCCCGGACCTCAGGATCGTCGTCACGCATGGCGGCTGGCCGTGGGTGCACCAGGTGCTCCACATCGCCTACCGCCGGCCGAACGTCTATGTCTCGCCGGACCAGTATCTCGCCAACATGCCGGGCATGAACGACTACGTGGCGGCGGCCGACGGCTTCCTCTCGGACCGGTTCCTCTACGGCAGCTCCTATCCGTTCACGCCGGTCGACAGGTATGCCGAGTGGTTCCGGAGGCTGCCGATCCGGCCGGAGGCGATGGAAAGGGTGCTGTTCCGGAATGCGGCCGAGCTGCTCGGCATCGACCTGCCGTGACGAGCGCCGGTCCCGGTGTTGCGGTCCGGCGGCGGTGCGGCCCGGCGAACGCCTGCCGGGCGAACGCCTGCCCGGCGGCGTAAGCACGAAGCGTGCCAACGCGCGGCGCGTGCCGTCGGGTCAGGGGCGGCTGCAGGGTACGATCTGGTTGACATTCCCAATTCCCGACAGTGTAATTCGAAAGAAACGGGAATTGGCATGGTGAAGGCCGGGGCGGGGGTCGCCGAACGGCCGATAACGGGAGGATCTTCGAATGAGCATCATCCGCACGACGACATTTCCCGATCCGCGCCTGTCGCGGCGCGGCTTCATGCAGGCCACCGGTGCCGCGGCCGCCGCGGCGGCGCTCGGCGGGCCCCTCATGGGTCGCGCGCAGGCCCAGGAAACGCTGATGTGGTACTCCGCCTCCTCCGTCGAGTCGGTCGACGGCTGGGCCAAGATGTTCAAGGAGAAGACCGGCCACACCGTCGAGTATTTCCGCGCCGGCGGCGTGAAGCTCGCGCAGCGCTTCGAGCAGGAGACGAAGGCCAACCAGGCGCAGTGCGGGCCGATCGACGTCTCCATCCCCGGCCTCATGTCGCAATGGGCCCGCGACGGCATGCTGATGGAGTACGAGAGCCCGGAAGCGAAGCACTATCCGGACGACATCCAGATGAAGGGCTTCTGGACGCCGATCAAGGCGCTCGTCTGCTGCATGGCCTACAACGCCGACATCATCAAGGAAGACGAGGCCCCGAAGACCTGGGAGGATCTGCTCGATCCGAAGTGGAAGGGCAAGCTCGTCTGCGCCGACGCCTTCTCCAGCGGCGCGACGCTGCACTGGTACGGCGCGCTTCGGCAGACATACGGCAAGGAATTCATGGAGAAGCTGTCCGAGCAGGACGTGCTGATCCGCGCCGGCTCCGGCGAGACGACGGACACGGTCATCTCCGGCGAACGCCCGATCGCGGCGATGATCCTGCAGTACTACGTGTTCGGCGAGATCCAGAAGGGCGCCAACCTGAACGTGGTGTTCCCGGAGGAGGGGCTGCCGATCAGCTACGAGGTGATCGGCATCGCCAACAGCGCGCCGAACCCGCAGCTCGCCAAGCAGTTCGTCGATTTCTCGCTGAGCAACGAGGCCCAGACCTATTGGCAGCAGACCTATTCGACGCCGTCCATGCGCGACGACGTCGAGCCGCTTTCGCGCGAGCACGGCCGCCGGCCGCTCAGCGAGGTGAAGCGGATGGCGAGCTCGGCTGCCGATCTCGACAAGCTCTTCGGACAGCAGACCGAGCTGCTCGACGAGTGGGGCACGCTCTTCAAGTAAGAGCCGATCGGAGGAAATCCGGGGCGCGTCGCCAGGCGCGCCCTTTCAACATCCCAAGGTCGGGCAGGTCCGTGGCGATATCGGAATCGGCTGGTTTCTCCGGCTTCATGATGAAGCGGGTCCGGGGCGCATCGCTCCTCGATCCGCTGTTCTACGTGCAGATCCTCGTGATCCTGTTCCTCGCCGTGCTGATCATCTATCCGGTGGCGATCCTGATCAACATGGCCTTCCGGGACGATACCGGGGGACTGACGCTGCGCTGGTTCGCCGAGGCCTACGGCAACCCGCGGAACCTCAGCGCGATCGTCAACACGCTGATCATCGCGGTCGGAACGGCGATCGCGTCGACGGTCGCCGGAACGTTCCTCGCGTGGGCGGTGGTCCGCACCGACATGCCGGGGCGGCGGCTCATCGAGATGGCGGCGATCGTCCCGTTCATCTCGACGCCCTTCATCGGGGCGCTCGCCTGGGTGCTCCTGGCGAGCCCCGGCACGGGCCTCATCAACCAGCTCTGGACCTATGCCGGCGGGCCCGGCGCGCTCATCAACATCTATTCGCTCGGCGGCATCATCTTCGTGGAATCGCTCTACGAGATGCCGTTCGTCTTCCTCATGGTCGCCGGCGCGCTGCGCTCCATGGACCCGACGCTGGAGGAAGCCTCGCTGTCGGCCGGCGCGGGACTCTGGCGGACGACCATCAAGGTGACGCTGCCGCTGGTGCTGCCGGCGATCCTCGGCGGCGCGCTGCTCGTCTTCGTCCTCGCGGCGGAGCAGTTCGGCGTGCCCGCCGTGCTCGGCACCCCGGCCCGCATCAGGGTGCTCACCACCACCATCGTGGAAACGCAGGCGTCCTACCCCGTCCGCCTCGGCCTCGGCGCGGCCCTCAGCGTCACGCTCCTCGCGATCGCGCTGATCGGACTGTGGCTGCAGCGCCGGATGCTCGGCACGCGCTCCTACACCACGGTCGGCGGGAAGGGGGCGCATCCGCGCCGGTTCCAGCTCGGCGCGTTCCGCTGGGTGATCTTCGGCTTCTGCATCGCCTATCTGATGCTCGCCGTCGTGCTGCCCTACGCGGCGATCTTCATGAGCTCGATCCGGACCATCTGGACGGCCGACTTCCGCTGGGAGCAGTGGACGCTCGAGAACTACCGCTGGGTCATCTTCGACTATCCGATCACGCAGCGGGCGATCGTCAACAGCCTGTTCCTCGCCGTGGTCGGGGCGAGCGTGACGATGCTCCTCTGCGCGCTCATCTCGTTCCTGTCGCTGCGCACGAAGCTGCCCGGCCGGAAGGTGCTCGACTATCTCAGCATGGTGCCGATGGGCTTTCCCGGCGTGGTGCTGGCGTTCGGGCTCCTGCACGCCTGGATCTACCCGCCGCTGGTGCTCTACGGCACGATCTGGATCCTCTTCGTCGCCTACATGACGCGCTACATCCCGATCGGCGTGCGGTCCACCTCGGCGACGCTGGTGCAGATCCATCCCGAGCTCGAGGAATCGTCGCTGTCGAGCGGGGCGAACTGGTTCCAGACCTTCAAGAACGTCACGCTGCCGCTTCTGAAGCCGGGCATCTTCGCGGGCTGGATCCTGCTCTTCATCGCCTTCTCGCGCGAGCTGAGCGCCTCGATCCTGCTCTATTCGCCGAGGCTGGAGGTGCTCTCGGTGGCGATCTACGACCTCCTGCTCGGCGGGCAATTCCGCGCGCTCTCGGCGCTCGCCTTCATCCAGATCGGCATGGCGCTCGTGATGCTCGCCATCGCGAAGTGGGTGTCGGGCCTCGACCGCACGCCAGGGCACTGAGGACGCTGGAGGACACCATGACCACACTCACCGTCGACCAGCTGACCAAGCGCTACAACGGCGTGCTCGCCGTCGACTGCATCTCATTTTCGGTGGAGGCGGACGAGTTCGTGTCCCTGCTCGGGCCGAGCGGCTGCGGCAAGACGACGACGCTTCGTTGCATCGCCGGGTTCGAACGGCCGGACGGCGGCGTCATCAGCCTCAACGGCGACCCGATCGTGAATGCCGCCACCGGCTTCTTCCGCCCGCCGAACAAGCGGCACTTCGGCATGGTGTTCCAGTCCTATGCGGTCTGGCCCCACATGACCGTCCAGGAGAACGTCGCCTATCCGCTGAAGGTGCAGGGCGGCATCCCGCGCGCCGAGATGGAGGCGCGCGTCGCCGACAAGCTCCGAATCGTCGGGCTGAAGGGCTACGAGAAGCGCTACCCGACCCAGCTCTCCGGCGGCCAGCAGCAGCGCGTGGCGCTTGCGCGGGCCCTCGTCATGGAGCCGCGCGCGCTGCTCTTCGACGAGCCGCTCTCCAATCTCGACGCCAAGCTCCGCGAGCGGATGCGCTTCGAACTGATCGAGATCCAGAGCAAGCTCGGGATCCCGGCCGTCTACGTCACGCACGACCAGTCGGAAGCCATGGTGATGAGCCGGACGGTCATCGTGATGGAGAAGGGGCGCATCTCGCAATCGGGCAGCCCCGAGGAGATCTACGCGCGGCCGCGCTCGCGCTTCGTGGCCGCCTTCATCGGCCGCAGCCACTGCATCGCGGGCCGCGGCGTCGGC
>JAEZEK010000101.1 GCA_023417735.1 Pseudomonadota bacterium
ACGTCCGAACCGCGTGGACACAAATCCATCTTTTGGTATATGTATGCAAGAATGTGGGCCGATCTCCTGCCGGGTCCGCATGAACCGTATACAACAATCCAGAGATCGCCGCCCCTCGATCGCGACATGACGGTCCCGAACCGCTCGGATGCGGGCCCGGGAGACCAATCGCGGGAGCCGGCCGTCCCGGGAAGGAAGCACGAGTGAGAGGAGCCATGAACGCCAACCCCGACATCAACAACCGCATCCGGCCGAGGGCCTTCGGCGACCTGCGCGGATGGATCGAGGCGCTCCGCCAGGAAGGCGAACTGCACGAGGTCGACGCCGCAGTGGACTGGGACGGCGAGATCGGCGCGATCGCGCGCCGGGTCTTCGGCCAGGGCAAGGGGCCGGCGCTCCTCTTCAAGAACATCAAGGGCTACGGGCCGGACGACGACGTCTGGTCGCGGCAGCTCTTCACCGGCGGCCTGTCGAACTATTCGCGCGTCGCGATGATGCTCGGCCTGCCGAAGGATGCCCCGGTGACGGACCTCGTCCTCGCCACCCAGCACTATTTCTCGCAGCGCGTGAAGCCGGAAACCGTGCAGACCGGGCCGGTCAAGGAGCTGATCTTCAAGGGCGACGACATCGACCTCTACAAGCTGCCCGTGCCGCGCTGGCACGGCCTCGACGGCGGCCGCTACATCAACACCTATCAGGGCACGGTCACGATCGACCCCGATACCGGGCAGCACAATATCGGCATCTACCGCGGCATGATCGGCCAGCGCGACACGCTGCCGGTGCTGCTGTGGCGGGCGCAGAACTGGGGCGTGCATTTCCAGAAATGGGCCGACCGCGGCATGAAGATGCCGGTCGCGCACGTCTATGGCTGGGAGCCGTGCCTGCCCTACTGCGCCTCCGCGCCGATCCCGACCGGCGTCTCCGAGTACGAGGTCATGGGCGCCATCCGCGGCGAGCCGGTGCCGCTCGTGAAGTGCGAGACGAGCGACATCATGGTGCCGGCGAGCGCCGAACTCGTGGTGGAAGGCTTCATCGACCCCGATCCGGCGACCTTCGAGATGGAGGGGCCGTTCGGCGAGTACACCGGCTATTTCGGCGGCGACCAGGGGCCGAAGCACGTCACCAAGGTGACCTGCGTGACCATGCGTCGGAACCCGATCTATCGCGGCACGCTCGAGGGCACGCTGCCGAAGCGGCTCAACGAGAACTCCATCACCAGCTCCGTGCAGCGCGCCGGCGTCGCCTGGAACGTGCTGAAGGCTGCGGGCGTGCCCGGCGTCACCGACGTCCATTGCCCGGCCGCCAACAACGGCACGACGCTCGTCATCCAGCTGCGGCAGACCTATCGCGGCCAGGCCAAGCAGGCCGCCGCCGCGATCTGGGGCTCGAACGCGGCCCATCTGCGCTACAAGAACATCTGGGTCGTGGACGACGACATCGACATCCACGATTACGGCTCGATCGACTGGGCCTTCGCCTACCGGGTGAACGCGGCGGAGGACGACATCGTCTTCTTCCCGGCCACCTTCGGCTCGCTGCTCGACCCCTCGACCCGGCTGGAGTACCGTGACCCGATCAAGTTCGGCACCGGCAAGTGGTGCCGCGTCCTGATCGACGCCACGCGGAACCTCGATTTCGAGCCGCAGAAGCAGTATGGCGGCGATCGCTTCCCGCCGACCGTCGTGCCGCTCCCGGAGCACTCCGACATCGTCGAAAGGCGCTGGAAGGAGTACGGGCTGGACGACAAGGCCTGATCGGCGGAGAGGCCGGGGCGGCACCACGCCGCCCCCGCCCGCCGGTGCTGCTGGGCAGGGAAGGGAGCGATGGCCGATCTCCACGTTCTGGCCGCGATGGCGCTCGCCCTCGGCCTCGGCAGCATGGTGAAGGGCGCGACCGGGATCGGCATCCCGGTGGTGGCGCTACCGATCCTCGCCACCTTTCTCGGCCTGCCGCACGCGATCGCCGTGCAGACCATCCCGGTGCTGTTCACCAATGCCTGGCAGGTCTGGTACTACCGCAAGGTCTGGCCCGAGCTCGCGCAGATCAGGCTCCTGTTCCTGGGCGGGCTCCTCGGCATCCCGCTCGGCACGGTGCTGCTGACGCAGGTGCCTGAGCGCGTGCTCTCCGTCTTCCTCGCGGCCTTGCTCATCGTCTACATCGTCCTGCGCATCGCGCGGCCGGCCTTCGCCGTGACCATGCGTGCGGCCCGGCGGCTCGCGCCGTTCATGGGCGTGGCGGCCGGGACGCTGCAGGCGGCGACGGGCGTGTCCGCCCCGGTCAGCATCACCTTCCTGCATTCGCTGCGCCTCAGCCGCGAAGGCTATCTGCTCGCAGTCGCCACGCTCTTCGCCGGGTTCTCGCTGATCCAGGTGCCCGCGCTGCTCGTCGCCGGCATCATGACGGGGCCGGTTGCGCTCCAGGGCGTCCTCGCTCTGGCGCCGGTCCTTCTCTGCATGCCGCTCGGCGCCTGGATCGGCCGCCGCCTCTCGGCCCGGACCTTCGACGTGATCGTGCTCGGCCTGCTCGCCCTGATTGCCGCCCAGCTTCTCGTCGACGCGCTCGCCTCGTGAGCCTCACCCGCCGCTGCGCAAGGCGCGCCGGTCGATCTTCATGAGCGTCGTCCGCGGCAGCTGGTCGATGAAGCGGAACTCCGCCGGCACCTTGTAGCCGCCGAGCCGCCGCACGCTCTCCTGGAGCTCCTCGACGAGGCGGTCCGTCGCCTCGGCACCCTGGCGCAGGACCGCGAAGGCCCGCGGCTTCGTCAGCCCGTCGACATCCTCGAAGGCGACGACGGCCGCCTCCAGGATCGCCGGGTGCTCGGTGATCGCGGCCTCGATCTCGATCGGCGAGACCCACATGCCCTTGACCTTGAAGACGTCGTTGTCGCGGCCGGAGAACCAGAAGAAGCCGTCCTCGTCGAAGGTGAGGTTGTCCCCGGTCCGGGTCCACGGGCCGACGAAGGTTTCGCGCGACTTGTCGAACTTCCGCCAATAGAAGAAGCAGGACGTCCGGCTCTTCACCCAGGCCTCGCCCGGCACGTTCGGCTCGGTGACGTCCTTGCCGTCGGGGCCGACCAGGCGGATCTCGTAGCCGAAGACCGGCTTGCCGAGGCTGCCGCGCTTGGACTCCTTCGGCCGGTTGGCGATCCACTCGTAGGTGATCTCCGAGCTGCCGATGGAATCGAGGATCTCCAGCCCGAAGCTCTGCTCGAACCGGTCGAACACCTCCGGCGGGATCTTCTCAGAGGCGCTGATCACCAGCCCGACCGAGCCGAAGTCGGGCTTGAGCGCGTTCGCGCGGCAATGCTCGAGCAGGTTCTTGATGACCGTCGGGACGGTGATCAGCTTCGTCGCCCGCGTCGAGACGACCGTCTCGATGACGGCGTCGGGCGTGGGCGGCCGGCGCTGCAGGACGGCGGTCGCACCGGAGGCGAGGGGGATGAGGACGCCCGGCCACAGCCCGTGCGTGAAGTACTTCTTCGAGGTGGCGAAGACGACGTCGTCCGCCCGGTACTCCCAGAACGCCCCCTGGCGCGCGGGCACGAGGAAGAAGTCGTGGCAGAGATGGGTGATGCCCTTGGCGGTCCCCGTCGTGCCGCCGGAATAGAACATGTAGCAGACGTCGTTGCAGTGGCGCAGGAGCGCGGCCGGCTCGCCCGCCGCCGCGAGCACGTCCGCGGCGGAGACCACGGCTCGCGCGCCGAAGGCGGGCGGAGCCGCCATCGGCGGGCGGACGATGATGGTGGCGAGCCCGTCCGGCAGGTCCGCCCCGATCTCCTGCAGCTTCGGCAGCTGCTCGGAATCGATGAAGAGCGCCCGGCAGTCGGTGTCGGTCAGGAAATAGAGGAGGTCCTTCGTCTTGTAGAGGTCGGAGACCACCGCCGGCACGATCCCGGCGCGCACTGCGCCGAGCCAGAGCGCGATGTACTCGAGGCTGTCGGTGCCGAAGAGCAGCATGCGCTCGCCTGCGCGCAGGCCGAGGTCCTGCAGCCCCCGCGCCGCGCAGGCGACGAGCGCGTCCAGATCGCGATAGGAGGTCGGCGCCCCGTCCACCAGCAGCGCCGGCTTGTCCGCAGTCGCGGTGCCGAGGTGCCGGTCGAAGAGCACGGCGACCGGATTGAAGAACTCCGGGATCTCCGGGTCCCGCCAGGCGCGCCAGTCCGGCGGATAGATCCGGTCGTCGAAACGCGTCTCGGCCCGCGTGATCATCGCCTGTTCCCCCGCTCTTGGTCCGCCCGTCGCCTGCGTTTCGCCATGCATGGCGCACGCCGCAAGACGTCCTTAGAAGCATAGAAATACGAGAATTCCAATAATCCGCTGCCGCCGCCCGACGCTGCACCGGTCCGAGCGCCGGCTAAATTGGCATTTTGGTACTTGACAGCTTGAATGCCCGCTGACAGTCTCCGATGCGAGCCGGCCGAAGAAGCTGCGCGGGAGGTGTTCATGTCGTTCGACCGGACGCGGCCGTCGCGCGTTCACGGCCTGCCCGGCCTTTATCGACTGCTGCCGCTGGACGCGTTTTCCGTCCTCGGCCGGTAATCCTCGCATGGCCGCCAGTTCGCAGACGGTCGGCCGCGGCCTGTTCGTCACCGGGATGCTGATCGCCGGCCTGTGGTCAGTCGTCCAGGTCTCCTTCGTCTTCATGGCCGGCTACGACGAGCTCGTCCTGATGCCGGTTCACCTCGCTTTCGCGCTGGCGGTGACGTTCGCGCTCGTGCCGCTCGTGCCGCCCGAGCGGAAGGTCGACGAGGGGGGCGACCCGCGCCCTCGGCGCAATCCGTTCGATGCGGCCCTCAGCGTGCTGGCGATCGCTGCAAGTGCGGCGATCATGGTCTTCTACCTCCTGAACGAGGATCGCCTCGCGCTGCGCATCCCGCAGGTCGATCCGCTCACCTTTGCCGACGAGGTGGCCGGGCTCGCGCTCGTGATCCTCGTGGTCGAGGCTGCGCGCCGGACCGCCGGCCTCGGCATGACCATCGTCGTGCTCGTCTTCATCGCCTATGCCTTCCTCGGCCCCAGCCTGCCGATGGGGCTCCGCCATTCCGGCCTCTCCTTCGACGAGTTCATCGACCTGCAGGCGCTGACGACCGAGGGCATTTTCGGGGTGCCGATCAGCGTCTCGGCGACCTACGTCTTCTATTTCATCCTGTTCGGAGCCTTCCTGGACGTCTCCGGCGGCGGGCGCCTGTTCATCGACCTCGCCGTGTCGGCGACCGGGCGGTATCGCGGCGGAGCGGCCAAGGCGGCGACGACCGGCTCGGCGCTGATGGGCATGACGAGCGGCAGCGCGGTCGCCAATGTCATGGGAACCGGGATCTTCACCATCCCGCTCATGAAGCGCACCGGCTACACGCCCCAGGTCGCCGCCTCGGTCGAGGCGCTCGCCTCCACGGGCGGGCAGGTCATGCCGCCGCTGATGGGCGCCGCGGCCTTCATCATCGCCCAGAATCTCGGCGTGCCCTACAGCCAGATCGTGACCGCCGCGATCATCCCGGCGGCGATCTACTACATCGCCGTCCTCGTCGCGGTCGACATCGAGGCGCGCTACCGCCGGATCCAGCCGATCCCGGCCGAGGACATGGTGCCGGTCCGCGAGAGCATGCTCCGCCTCCATCTCCTGCTCCCGATCGTGTACCTCGTCTATGCCGTTATGACGGGACGGCAGCTGATGGCGGCGGCGGTGGAGTCGATCGGCGTCGTGCTGGTGGTGAGCCTGTTCAGCGCGGCGACCCGCATGGGGCCGCGCGCTGTCCTCAAGGCGCTCGCGGAGGGCGGGTCGCGCGCGATCATGGTCGCGGTGCCCTGCGCGGCCGCCGGCATCATCGTCGGCGTCGTGGTCCAGACCGGCGTCGGCGTCCGCTTCACCGAGCTGCTCGTCGGCCTCTCCCGGGACAATCTGCTGATCTGCCTGATCGCCGTCTCGTGCGGCTGCATCATCATGGGCATGGGCCTTCCGACGACCGCGGCCTACATCATGGGCGCGACCCTCTTCGCGCCGGCGCTGCACCAGCTCGGCGTGAACGCGCTCGCCGCGCACTTCTTCGTCTTCTACTTCGCGTGCCTGTCGATGATCACGCCGCCGGTCGCGCTCGCGAGTTATGCCGCTGCCTCGATCGCCGGCGCCTCCGCCTCCCGGGTCGGATGGACCACCGTGCGCTTCGGGCTGCCGGCGTTCCTCGTGCCGTACGCCTTCGTGGCGGAGCCGGCGATGCTGATGGAGGGCGACCTCTCCGATGCGGCGATCTCGTTCGGGACCGCCCTCGTCGGCGTCTACGCGCTGGCGGCCGGGAACATCGGCTTTCTCAGGCGGAAGAATCGCAGGCTCGAGAGCGTGCTCCTGATCGTGGCCGCTTTCGCGCTCATCTATCCCTCCGCCTGGGTGAGCCTGGCGGGCGGGCTCGTGTTCGGGATGATCTTCTTGTGGCAGGGCCGGACCGCGGGGACCGAGGGCGGTGCGCGCACCGGCGGGCCCGAGCACGAAACCACGATATTGAAAGGGAGGACCTGATGACGAAATTGACAGTGTCGCGCCGGGAGTTCGTGGTCGGCTCGCTCGCCGCCTCGACGGTTCTGGCGAGCGGGTGGCCGGCCTTCGCGCAGGCGCAGAGCATCGACATCGGCACGATGGCGGCCGGCAGCTCCTGGTACCAGTACGGCATCCAGATGGCGCAGTTCCTGCAGGCGGCGCTGCCCGCCGGCGGCACCGTGAACGTCCGGCCCTACGCCGCCGCCGTCGGCAACGTGAAGCTCATCAATTCCGGCGAGCGCATCCAGGTCGGCATGACCTTCAGCTGCAACCTGCAATGGGCGCTGCAGAACATGACCGACGTGCAGGACGCCACGGCGGAGAACGTGCGGGCGCTCGCCGGCAACCTCGACCAGTACTACCTGGTGATCGTGACGAAGGCCGGCAGCGGGTTCGGAAACCTGTCCGAGGCGCTCGCGGCGAAGAAGCCCGTCCGCTTCACCTGCCTGCAGCCCGGCTCGCTCGGCGCGGTGACGACCGAGATGCTGCTGCGCGCCCACGGCATCGACGAGGCGACGCTGAAGAGCTGGGGCGGCTCCATCAACCGCGGCGCGCTCGAGGCGGCGGCAGCGGCCCTCGTCGAGGGCAAGGCCGACGTCTGGGTCCAGCCCGCCGCGGTCGGCCACCCGAAGGTGCAGGAGATCGCCTACACCCACGACGTCGAGTGGTGCACGATCACCGACGAGGCCATGCAGAAGATGGTCGACCTCGGCTACCAGCGCGCCGTCCTGCCGGCCGGCTCGTTCGATGACATGACGGGCGACATGACGGTCCCCGGCGCCACCACGGTGCTCATCGTGAACAAGGACATGCCGGAGGACCTCGCCTACGGCCTGACCAAGCAGCTGATCGAGAACGCCGAGGCGCTCAAGTCGCAGAACAAGGCGCTCTCGCCGTTCGACCCGAAGATCGCCTGGAAGCCGGAGAATGTCGGCGGCGTGCCGCTCCATCCGGGCGCCGAGCGCGCCTATCGCGATGCGGGCATGATGGGCTGAGACCGCGCCCGGCCGCGCCCCCCCCCGGCGGCCCAGCCCCCCGTA
>JAEZEK010000134.1 GCA_023417735.1 Pseudomonadota bacterium
CGCCGGGCGTTCCGCGTCGGCGACGGGCGGCGTCGCCGGCAAGTCGGCACGGCCTGGACAATGAACCCCGCCCGCCGCCAAGTCGTCGCAAGCGCCGCCGGCGCCGGCACGATTGGCGACAGGGAGCGGGCGGGATGAGCGACCCGGGAGCGGGCGGGATCCGGGTCGGCATCGGCGGCTGGACGTACGACGCCTGGCGCGGAACCTTCTATCCAGCCGGATTGCCCGCGAAGTCGGAGCTCGGCCATGCCAGCCGGAAGCTGACGTCGATCGAGGTGAACGGCACATTCTACCGCAGCCAGACTCCGGAGATCTTCGCGAAATGGCGCGAGGAGACGCCGGATGGCTTCGTGTTCGCGCTCAAGGGCCCGCGCTTCGTCGTCAACCGGCGCGAGATCGGGGAGGCTGGCGAGGCCGTCGAGCGCTTCTTCGCTTCCGGCGTGATGGCGCTGAAGGAGAAGCTCGGCCCGGTGAACTGGCAATTCATGCCGACGCGCAGCTTCGACCCAGACGCCTTCGCCGCCTTTCTCGCGTGCCTGCCGAAGAGCGTCGAGGGCCGGGCCGTGCGGCACGCGGTCGAGGTGCGGCACGAGTCCTTCCGCTCGCCGGACTTGGTCGCGCTGGCGCGCGAGCACGGCGTGGCCATCGTGGTCGCCGGCGATTGCGCGCATCCGCAGATCGCCGATGCGGCCGCGCCCTTCGTCTATGTCCGCATCCAGGGCACGAGCGAGGGCGAACCGGCCGGCTATTCCGCCGGGGCCCTCGACCGCTGGGCCGAGCGGGCGCGCATCTGGGCCGCGGGCGGCACGCCGGACGACGTCGAGATCGTCGGGGCCGCCTCGACCCGATCCCGGCCGCGCGACGTCTTCCTCTACGTCATCAACGGCTTCAAGGCGCGAAACCCGGCCGCGGCCATGGCGCTCATCGACCGGCTGCGCTGAAAGCCGCCAGCTTCATCAGGGTGTCACCGGCTCGTCCTATCGCCATCCCGCCTCAACAGGGGGAGAGGATAGAATGCGCCGTCTCGCTGCCCTCGCCGTGCTGCCCTTCCTGGCCGCCGGCGCCGCATCCGCGGAATCGATCCCCGTCTACGCGCCCGCCGGCGAGCTGCCGGCGCTGACGCTGCCGAGCTACCGTCCGCCGCTCGAAGGCGCGAGGGAACTCCGGCTCGACGTCGGCATCGGGTCCGGCCTGTTCCGCGCGGCCGACGATCCGCCGCACGTCTATCACGCGGTGTCCGACCGCGGACCGAATTTCGCCTGCCAGGAAGCGGAGGACCTCCTGGCGGTCAAGGCCGAGGAGATCTGCCCGGAGGCCGACGGCGCGAAGGCCGGCGCAGGCCGGCTCTATCCGCTGCCGGACTACAACGTCTCGATCTACCAGATCACGCTCGATCCGGACGCGAAGACCTTCACCGTCTCGGACGTGATCCCGCTGAAGACGGCAAGCGGGAAGCCGATCGTCGGCATGACCAACCCGCTCACGATGGCGCGCACCGAAGTGCCCCGCGACGGCAGCGGGACGGTGATAGCCCAGAACCCCGATTCGATCGACGCGGAGGCGCTGGTGCGCCTCGCCGACGGCCGGTTCTTCATCGCCGAGGAGAATGCGCCGAGCGTCGTCGAAGTGTCCGCCGAAGGCGTGATCACCCGCCGCCACGTTCCGGCCGGCACCGAGCCGGATTTCGCGGGCGCCGACTACGAGGTCGTCGGCACGCTCCCGGCGATCCTCGCCAAGCGCCAGTCGAACCGCGGCCTGGAATCGATCGCGCTCGGCGACGACAGCCGGACGCTCTACACGCTGATGCAGAACCCGCTCGCCAATCCGGATGCGAAGGCCTACGGCGACGCCGTCAATACGCGCCTCCTGCAGCTGACCATCGGCGAGGGGTCCCCGGCCGCGCTCGAAGTGACGGCGGAATACGTCTACCAGCTCGACGATTTCCAGAAGTTCGCCGCTGCCGGCGCCAGCGACGCGAAGCGCCCGTCGTCGCTGCGGATCAGCGAGATGCTGGCGCTCGGCAACGGCCATTTCCTGGTCGACGAGCGGACCGACGAGATCGCGAAGCTCTTCGAGATCACGGTCGAAGGCGCCACCAACATCCTCGGGACGGAATGGGACGACCCGGCCACGAGCCCCAGCCTGGAGCAGGCCGACCTCGAGACCGCCGGCATCGTGCCGGTGCGAAAGACGGAGATGCTCGTCGCGTCTTCGCTTGGGGAGGCGGCGATCCGCTACCCGGCCAAGATCGAAGGGCTGGCGCTGACCGCCGAGGGCGACCTCGTGATCATCAACGACAATGACTTCGGCATAGCAGGGCTGCCGAACCGGGTCGTCGTCGTGAAGGACAGCGGCATCGGCCCGCGCTGATTGGGCGGCCGCAAGGCGCAAGCCGGCCGGGGGCTCAGCCCTTGGCCGGTGGCTTCGGGGCCGACGGCTGGTAGGTGTGCTCCTGCGCGGGGAAGGTGCCGGCGCGCACCTCGTCGGCGAAGCCGGACACCGCCCCCTCGATGTGCTCGCGCAGCGACCCGAACTTCTTCACGAACTTCGGCACCCAGTCGTTCAGGCCGAGCATGTCCTCCAGCACGAGGATCTGGCCGTCGCAGGCCGGCGATGCGCCGATGCCGATCGTGACCGTGCTCACGGTTTCGGTGATCCGCCTCGCCACCGGCTCCACGATCCCCTCCATCACGATGGCGAAGGCGCCGGCATCGGAGATCGCGCGGGCGTCCTCCTCGAGCATGCGCTGCCCTTCCTCGCCGCGGCCCTGGACGCGGAAGCCGCCCATCGTGTTGATCGACTGGGGGGTGAGCCCGACATGCCCCATGACCGGAATGCCGCGCCTGACGAGGAAGGCGACGGTTTCGGCCATGTGGACCCCGCCCTCCAGCTTGATGGCGCCGGCGCCGGTGTTCTTCAGCACGTGGGCGGCGTTGCGGAAGGCCTGCTCCGGCCCCTCCTCGTAGGAGCCGAACGGCATGTCGACCACCACGAGCGCGCGGCTCGAGCCGCGCATGACGGCGCGGCCCTGCAGGATCATCATCTCGAGCGTGACGGGGAGCGTCGTCTCCAGCCCGTGCATGACCATGCCGAGGCTGTCGCCGACGAGGATGAAATCGACGTAGCGGTCGACGATGCCGGCGGTGTGGGCATGGTAGGCGGTCAGCGAGACGATCTTCTCGCCGCCCTTCCTCTTCGCGATGTCGACCGCGGTGAGCCGTCGGGTATCGGTCTGCGTGGACATGGAACGGGCTCCGGGATCAGGCGAGCGGGCTGACGCCGATCAGCCATTGGTGCAGGAACATCAGGAACGCCGCCCAGATGGCGAAGCCGACGACGAGCGCGACGACATCGTTGCGGACGGGACCGGCGACGTAGACCCTGCCGGCGGCGCGGTCGCGCCGGCGGGAACTGGAATAATCCACGATCGCCCAGGCCAGGAACGAGCCGAAGAGGACGAGATCCGCGAGCGTGCCGTTGGCGATGAGGTGGGCGAAGGCCCAGACCTTCACCGACAGGATCATGGGATGCTTCAGCCGCGCCTTCAGCCGCCCGCCCGGAACGAGGTAGAGCGCCAGCAGGAGGAAGGCTAAGAGGTTGAGGAGGAGCGCCGTGTGGCGCGTCCAGACCGGCGGCGACCACAGCACGACGGGGTCCTGCCGGGCGATCCCGTAGCCCCAGACGACGAGCACGAGGCCGATCAGCGCGACGAGGGAATAGAGGCCCCTCCAGGGGCCCTCGCCGAGGCGCGCGATCATCCGCCCGCGCCACGAACCGGCCGCGATCTGAACCGAGTGGACGCCGAGGAAGAGGATGAGGCCGACGATCAGAACGGCCATTGCCGCGCCTCCGATTGTGCCGTTGACGGCTGTCGTGGCTATCCCAGCGGAGGGCCGCTGGCAAGCGCGGCGGCCCGGGCAGGTCTCGGGCCGGGTTTGCGGCGAGAACGCGGCCGATCCGGATGCCGGCCCAAAGGAGCAGGCTGCAAGCCGTTGACCAATTTACGGAAACGTGTCTGGACCTCAGGCGGCGGGAAACTAGGGTTTCCCGCAATGATTGTCGGCCGCGTAGCGGCCTCGCTCGAGGATCGCCATGGACTGCGCCGCATCCGGACCCGCCCGGCTCCACGCACTCTCCCGCCTCCTTCGCCGGCTGCCGGCGTGGGTCGTCGCGGCAAGCTTCCTCTTCCTCGCCGCGCCGGCGGTGCATGCGGCGAGCGTTGTCGCCCGGGTAGACCTTTCCGAGCAGCGTATGTCGGTTACGATCGACGGCAAGCTCGCTCATCTCTGGCGCGTCTCCACCGGCACCAAGGGCTACCGCACGCCGACCGGGAGCTACCGCCCGTTCCGCCTGGAGCGGTACTGGCATTCCCGCAAGTATGACGGGCCGATGCCCCATTCGGTGTTCTTCCGAGGCGGCTACGCCATACACGGCACGAATGCGATCCGGCAGCTCGGCAGGCCGGCGTCGCACGGCTGCGTCCGGCTGCATCCGGATCACGCGCGCACCTTCTTCAACCTGGTGCGGCGGAACGGCTTCGCGGCGACGCGGATCGTCATCGTCCCTTGACGCGGGAAGCGGAACGGAATCCCGTTGGTGCACTTCTCACAGGCGACCCGCAAGGAGACCAAGATGGCGCTCGACGACCTCACTCTGCCCGGCATGGAAGCCCCGATCGAAGATCCCGAGAGCTTCGTCACCGGCGTGATGCGGAACTTCGGCGAGGCCGCGCAGGTGCTCGGCGCGGCGGTCGACCGGCTGGTCATGCGGCTGGCGACCCCGAAGGAGGGGGCGGCGCCGGACTACCAGATCCAGACGCTCGACGGCGAGGACGCCGTCGCCTTCTCCGGCACCACCAACACCTTCCTCGATCCGAACGACGTGACGGTGCGCTTCGAGGAGGACGACCTGCAGGACCAGTCCTACACGCTGGAGCAGGCCAAGGACTGGCTGAACCGGATCAACGGCGAGGGGGAGAGCGGCGGCCAGATCAACCCGATCCTGACCACCGGCTGGACCGAACGCGACCAGAGCGACCCGCGGGACTGATGGCCCGCGGATCGCGGACGGGGCCTAGTCTGCCATCGGTGCGATCCTCAGGATCTCGCCATTGGCGTCGTCCGTGATGACGTAGATCTCGCCCTCCGGCCCCTCCGCCACGTCGCGGATGCGCTTGCCGAGATCGGTGAGGAGCCGCTCCTCGTGGGTGACCGCGTGGCCGTCGAGTTCGAGCCGCACCAGGGCGGTGGAAGCGAGGCCGCCGACGAAGAGGTTGTTCTCCCATTCGGGAAACGCCTTGCCCGAGTAGAAGATCATGCCCGACGGCGCGATGACCGGGGTCCAGGTGTGGACCGGGTCTTCCATGCCCTCGGCCGCCTTCTCGCCGGTCCCGACCGGCCTCCCGTCATAGTTCACGCCGTGCGAGACGACCGGCCAGCCGTAATTCTTGCCGGCCTCCGGGATGTTCAGCTCGTCGCCGCCGCGCGGGCCGTGCTCGATCTCCCAGAGCGCCCCGCTCTCGGGGTGGAGCGCGGCCGCCTGGATGTTGCGGTGGCCGTAGGACCAGATCTCCGGTAGCGCCCCGTCCTGGCCGACGAAGGGGTTGTCGTCGGGCACGGAGCCGTCGGGATTGATGCGGACCACCTTGCCGAGATGGGAATCGAGGTCCTGCGCCTGGCCGCGGAACTCCTCCATGGAGCGCTCGCCGAGCGTGACGTAGAGCCGGCCCTCATTGTCGAAGACGAGCCGCGAGCCGTAGTGCATCGTGCTTGCGACCTTCGGCTTCTGCGAGAAGATCACCTCGACGCCGGAGAGTTCGCCCGTGCCGTCCGACAGCCGCCCGCGCGCGACGGCCGTGCTCGTCGTGCCGCCCTCGCCCGGTTCGGCGAAGCTCAGGTAGACGAGCCTGTTCTCCGCGAAACCGGGATCGAGCGCGACGTCGAGGAGGCCGCCCTGGCGGCGGTCGTCGACCTCGGGCACGCCCCCGATCGGGTCGGAGAGCTCGCCGTCGGCGGACACGAGGCGGAGGTCGCCCTTCTTCTCCGTGACCAGCATGCTGCCGTCGGGGAGCACGGCGATGCCCCAGGGATGCTCGAGCCCGTCGACGACGGTCCCGACATGGGCGGCGACCTTCTCCGAGCGGATGTCCTGCTCGACGGCGGCGGCCGGCACGGCGGCGCCCGCCAGCATGACCGGGACGAGCAGGCGTGCGGCGGTTCGCTTCATCGGGTTCTCCTTCAGGCAAGGGAATTCGCGCCGG
>JAEZEK010000184.1 GCA_023417735.1 Pseudomonadota bacterium
CTCGCGCGCCGGCCGGCCCGCCTCCTCTCCGGCGGCGAGCAGCAGCGCCTCGCCATGGCCCGCGCCTGGTCGCTCGAGCCGGAGCTCATGTTCCTCGACGAGCCGACCTCCGCACTCGACCCCGCCGCCAAGCGCGCCGTCGAGGACATGATCCAGGCGTTCCACGCCGACGGGATGACGATTGTCATGACCACCCACGACCTCGGGCAGGCGCGCCGCCTCGGCGACGAGGTCCTGTTCCTGCATCACGGCCGGCTCCTGGAGCAGACGCCGGCAGACGAGTTCTTCGAGCGCCCGCGGTCGGAAGCCGCGCGTGCCTTCATAAAGGGCGAGCTCCTGTGGTGAGCCTGCCGATCAAGAGGGGAAAATGGACATGAGTTTCCTGGCACGCACCTTCATCGCGGGCGCGATCGCGCTCGGCACTTTCACCGGCACGGCCGCGGCGCAGGAGAGGTTCATCACGGTCGCCTCGACGACCTCCACCGAGCAGTCCGGGCTCTTCGGGCACATCCTGCCGCTCTTCAAGGAGAAGACCGGCATCGAGGTCCGCGTGGTCGCGCAGGGCACCGGCCAGGCGCTCGAAACGGGCCGCCGCGGCGACGCCGACGTGGTCTTCGTCCATGCGAAGGCGGCCGAGGAGGAGTTCGTCGCCGAAGGCCACGGCATCGAGCGCAAGGACGTCATGTACAACGATTTCGTCATCGTCGGCCCGGGCGGGGACCCGGCGGGGATCAGGGGCGGAAACGATGCGGCGGCCGCGCTGAAGAAGATCGCGGAGGCCGGCGCCCCCTTTGCCTCCCGAGGGGACAAGTCCGGCACGCACCAGGCGGAACTCGCGCTCTGGAAGGAGGCCGGCGTGGAGCCTTCGGGCAGCTGGTACCGCGAGCTCGGAACCGGCATGGGCCCGACCCTCAACACCTCGGCCGAGATGCCCGCCTACACGCTCGCCGACCGCGCCACCTGGCTCGCCTTCCAGAACCGCCGCGGGCTCGAGATCGTGGTCGAGGGCGATCCGAAGCTCTTCAACCAGTACGGCGTCATGCTGGTCGATCCCGCCAAGCACCCGCACGTGACGGCCCGGGACGGCGGGGCCTTCATCGACTGGCTCGTCTCGCCGGAGGGGCAGGCCGCGATCGCCGGCTACAGGATCGACGGCGAACAGCTCTTCTTCCCGAACGCGCGCACGAGCTGACCGCGACGCGGTCCGGAAGCATGCCCGGGGCGCCTCCCTCCTGGAGGAAGGTCCCGCTGAGGAAGGTCCCGCTCAGCGCGTCAGCGCGTCCATCGCCGCGCCGGAGACCCGGGCGCCGGGCCGCACCCCCGTCGCCGCCGCCCGGCCGGCATTGATCTCCAGCACGTAGCGGGCGGGCACGTTCGAGCTGATGATCCGTTCGGACAGCGGCGTGGTGCTGCGCGCGATGCTCTTCACCGTGCCGTCCTCGCCGATGAACACCATGTCGAGCGGCAGATACGTGTTCCGCATCCACATCGTGATCTCGCGCTCGGTGTCGAAGTCGAACAGCATGCCTTCGTCCTCGCCCATCTCGCGGCGGAACATCAGGCCCCTCGAACGCGCCTCGGGCGTCACGGCGAGCTCGACCATGAAGGTATGGCTGCCCTCGGGGCCGGCGATCTCGAGCGGAAGGCGCTCGCCCGTCGCGGCGGGCGCGGATACGGCCGAAGCGAGCAACGCGGCACCGGCCAGCGCAGCGATGAAGGTCGGCCCGGCCATTGCGATCGCGTGCTCTCAGTGGGAGACGGGGACGTTCCCGCCGCTATGAGGCCGGATCTCGGCGACCGTCAAGCCCTTCGGCCCCTCGCCGTAGCGTATGAGGACCGCCTGGCCTGGCCGCAACTCGGCGAGGCCGTACTGCCGGAGCGTCTCCATGTGAACGAAGACGTCGGGGCAGCCATCGCCTTCGGTCACGAAGCCATAGCCGCGGATCCGGTTGAACCACTTCACGGTCGCGGAAACGAGCGGGCTCGTTGCGGTGACGGCGGCGCGCTGGCGTGCCGGCGGCAGGAGCGAGGGCGGAGGCGCACCGCTCTCGTCCATGGAAAGAACCCGGAAGCACTGCAGCCCCCTGGGGCCCGGCGTCACCTCGCACACCACGCGCGCGCCTTCGTAGGCGGTCTGGAAGCCGTCGCGGCGGAGGCAGGTGACGTGCAGGAGGACATCCCCCATGCCGTTGTCGGGGATGATGAAACCGTATCCCTTGGCGATGTCGAACCACTTGATGACGCCGCCGATCATCGTGACGTCGACCGGGCCGTCCTCGGCCATCACGCCGGTTGTAATCTCCTCCGTCGCTTTCGCCACCATCTCGCCCCCTCTCCGTTCGAGGAACGCACAAGCGCAGTGCGGGATCGACGTCAGGTCTGTCGCCTAAGCTTGATTCGCCTGCAAACATAACATTGGCGGAGATGGCCAAGACAAGAGCCAATCCCGCAATAAACAACACAATCCACTACTGTGCCGCGAGCGCTGGGAAAAGTTCAGTGAAGATTTCTCCAATCGACCTCCGCAGCACGAGGCGGGCGGCACCGTCGAGCGGCGTCGGCTCGCGGTTCACGATCACCAGATCGGCACCGTTATCCCGGGCAAGGAGCGGGATGGTCGCGGCCGGATGGACGACGAGGGAGGAGCCGATCGCGAGCACCAGGTCGGAGCGCTCCGCGAACCGCACGGCTCGCGCCATCTCCGCCTCCGGCATGGCCTGGCCGAAGGAGATCACCGCCGCCTTCACCAGGCCCCCGCATGCGGGGCAGCGCGGGGATCGCCCCTCGGCCTCGATCTGCGCCCTCGCCTCCGCGAGCTCCATGCGGCGGCCGCAATCGAGGCATCGACCGTGGGTGGCGTTGCCGTGAAGCTCGACGAGGCGCTCGGGAGGAACGCCGGAGCGCGCATGCAGCCCGTCGATGTTCTGCGTCACGACGGCGAGGTCGCGGCCCTGGTCGAGCAGCATGACGAGCGCGCGATGGCCGGCATTCGGCGCCGCACGCGCGAAATCCGCGTTCGTCACGAAGCGGCGGCGCCAATCCTCCAGGCGGCTTTCCTCCGAGGCGACAAACTCCTGGAAGGTGATCGGCGCCATCCGGCTCCAGATGCCGCCCGGGCTGCGGAAATCGGGAATGCCCGATTCGGTCGAGATGCCCGCACCGGTGAAGGCGAGGATTCGGTCCGCCCCGGACACCAGCCGGCGGAGCGCGTCGATCCCATTGCCCTCGCTGCGCCGCGCCATATGCTGCATCCGACCCGTTCGCCCCACGCAAAGGAGGACCCCCGATGCGCTATCTCCACACCATGGTGCGCGTCGCCGACGTCGACAAGGCGCTCGACTTCTACTGCAGCAAGCTCGGGATGAAGGAAGTCAGGCGGACCGAGAGCGAGCAGGGCCGCTACACGCTGATCTTCCTCGCGGCACCGGACGACGCCGGCCGGGCGGAACAGGAGCGCGCCCCGCTCCTCGAGCTCACCTACAACTGGGATCCGGAGGCTTATGGCGAGGGCCGCAATTTCGGCCATCTCGCCTTCGAAGTGGACGACATCTATGCGCTCTGCGACCGCCTCCGGTCGGCGGGCGTCACGATCAACCGACCGCCGCGCGACGGGCGCATGGCCTTCGTGCGCTCCCCCGACAACATCTCGATCGAGCTCCTGCAGAAGGGCGCCGCCCGGCCGCCGCAGGAGCCCTGGGCCTCGATGGGCAATACCGGGCACTGGTAACCGCGCGACGGCTCTCCATATCAGCGGGCGATAGACAAGCGGCGCGTTGGAGACGCTTGCCGTCCTCCGGCACCGTCCCTATAAGCGCGGCCAGCGAAGCACCCTTCGTCTAGCGGTCTAGGACGCCGCCCTTTCACGGCGGAAACACGGGTTCGATTCCCGTAGGGTGTACCACTTCCATTGAAGCGGCCATGTCGCGGCGGCGCCCTCGGGCTTCAGGCGCGCGAAAGAGCCCGCCGGGCGATCCCGACGGGCTCTCTCGCATCGACCTGTGGCCCGGCGCGCAAGCCAGGCAGCCAGCAGCGCGATGCAGCGTGTCTTCGCGCCGCGTCTAGTAGGACCGGCTCCAGTAGTCGTCGTCCTTGCCGAGCCAGTCGTTCACCTGGCGGTCGGCCTCGTCCTTCGCGATCCCGTAGCGCTCCTGGATGCGTCCGACCAGCTGGTCCCGCCGGCCCTCCACCACGTCGAAATCGTCGTCGGTGAGCTTGCCCCACTGGGCCTTCGCATGGCCCTTGAACTGCTTCCAGTTGCCTTCGATGCGATCCCAATTCATTGCGATGCCTCCGTTTTTCTGTCCCGAGGCAACGTGTCGGGGACCGTACGGTTCCCGCCCGTACCCGGCACCGGGCACCTCATGACATTGCGCCGCACGCGGGCCGGCAGTCCCGCATCTCCGCCGCATTGTGGGGAAGATCGCAGTCCCGGCTTCCGGCACGTTGTGCCCCTGCGAAGCCGCTGCTACGCTTCGGCGCCCGTCGGGCTTTCGGCTCGCCGCCGCATGGTTAACGACGTTTCAGCGACAGCGCCGGATACAGGCGCGGGGGATCGGCCGCACATGGAATATTTCCTGCAGCAGCTCATCAACGGGCTGACGCTGGGTTCGATCTACGGCCTCATCGCCATCGGCTACACTATGGTCTACGGCATCATCGGCATGATCAACTTCGCCCATGGCGACGTGTTCATGGTCGGCTCGTTCATCGCGCTCACGATGATCGTGATCCTCGGGCTGACGGCCGCCTCCGGGCTCGGCCTGATCATCCTGGCGCTGATCCTCGTGCTCGTGATCGCCATGGTCTTCACCTCCGTCTGGGGATGGACCGTGGAGAGGCTGGCCTACCGGCCGCTCCGGGGCTCCTTCCGGCTCGCGCCGCTGATCACGGCCATCGGCATGTCGATCGTGCTGCAGAACTTCGTGCAGATCACGCAGGGCGCGCGGGTGAAGCCGCTGCAGCCGATCGTGAGCGGCGGCGTCACGGTGCTCCAGGGCGACGTCGCCGGCGGCCGCATCGTGGTGCAGCTCTCCTACATGCAGATCATCATCATCGTGACCACGGTGACGCTGATGGCGGCGTTCTCGCTGCTCATCGCCAAGACGCCGCTCGGCCGGGCGCAGCGCGCCGGCGAGCAGGACGCCAAGATGGCCTCCCTGCTCGGCGTCAACGTCGACCGAACGATCTCGCTCACCTTCGTCATGGGCGCAGCGCTCGCCGCCGTCGCCGGCACCATGTACCTCCTCTATTACGGCGTGATCGACTTCTACATCGGCTTCCTGGCGGGCGTTAAGGCGTTCACGGCGGCCGTTCTCGGCGGCATCGGCTCGCTCCCCGGCGCCATGCTCGGCGGCATCCTCATCGGCCTGATCGAGACGTTCTGGTCGGGCTATTTCAGCGTCGAGTACAAGGACGTGGCGGCGTTCTCCATCCTCGCCATCGTGCTGATCTTCCTTCCCTCCGGGCTGCTCGGCCGGCCCGAGGTGGAGAAGGTCTGATGGCGGCAGGCGACGCCGCGGCCGGCGCCAGCGACCTTCGCGAAGCCGGCGCCGAGATCGAGGACGAGAACCGGCGCG
Organism: Pseudomonadota bacterium; assembly: GCA_023417735.1. Lineage (GTDB taxonomy): Bacteria > Pseudomonadota > Alphaproteobacteria > Rhizobiales > Afifellaceae > Propylenella. Next base: position 5,577 of record JAEZEK010000184.1, read on the forward strand.
ACGCGTTCGCCGGCGAACCGCCCTTCAAGACCCACCCGGCCCGCGGCTCGCGCCTCGCCGCGGCGCTGAAGGACGCGGCCATCGCGGCGGCCCTTGCCGGGGGGCTCGGGTTCTTCTTCCTCGGCATGCGCACCGACATCCGGCCCGGCGGGCTGGCGCTCACCACGCGCTGGACGACGCTCTTCGTGGCCGTCGCCATCGTCTTCGTCGGCCGGCTGCTGCTGAAGCTCTTCGTCTTCCCCGAGACCCGGCCCCGACTCAAGGCGCCTTCCGGCGCCGGCGCGGCCGAGTTCATGGCGCGCCTCGGGCGCCTCTTCGGGCCGCTCCTCCTCCTCGTCGCCCTCGCCCTGCCCTTCATCCTCTCGTCGTTCTTCCCCGCCCAGAACCGGCAATACCTCGATCTCGCGATCCTCATCCTGACCTATGTGATGCTCGGCTGGGGACTCAACATCGTGGTCGGGCTCGCCGGCCTCCTCGACCTCGGCTATGTCGCGTTCTATGCCGTCGGCGCCTATTCCTTCGCGCTGCTCGCGCAGAACTTCGGGCTGGGCTTCTGGCTCTGCCTGCCCCTCGCCGGGATCCTCGCCGCCTTCTGGGGGATCATTTTGGGCTTTCCGGTCCTGCGCCTGCGGGGCGACTATCTCGCCATCGTCACGCTCGCCTTCGGCGAGATCATCCGCGTCGTGCTCCTCAACTGGTACGACTTCACGGGCGGGCCGAACGGCATTTCGGGCATCCCGAAGCCGACCTTCTTCGGCATGGACTTCACGCGGGGCGAGGACGGCGTCGCGGCCTTCCTGGGCATCCCGTACAGTTCCATCCACCGCTTCGTCTTCCTCTACTACATCATCCTCGCGCTCGCCCTCCTCACCAACTTCGTGACGCTGCGGCTCAGGCGGCTGCCCGTCGGGCGCGCCGGGGCGGCGCTGCGCGAGGACGCGATCGCCTGCCGCTCGCTCGGCATCAACACGACCAACACGAAGCTGACGGCCTTCGCCACCGGCGCGATGTTCGGCGGCTTCGCCGGCTCGTTCTTCGCGACGAGGCAGGGCTTCATCTCGCCGGAGAGCTTCACCTTCATCGAATCGGCCATCATCCTCGCGATCGTGGTGCTCGGCGGGCTCGGCTCGCAGATCGGCGTCGTGGTGGCCTCGGTCGTCATGATCGGCGGCATGGAGATGCTGCGGAACCTCGGGTTCCTGCGCGACATCTTCGGCCCGAACTTCGACCCGACGCAGTACCGCATGCTGATCTTCGGGCTCGCCATGGTCATCATCATGGTTTGGAAGCCGAGGGGCCTCGTCTCGAGCCGAGAACCGTCGGCGGTCCTCAAGGAACGCAAGCGGATCGGCGCCGACATGGTCGCCCAGGGCGAGGGCCATTGATGGCTGACACGGCCCCGCCCCGCTGGCACCACATCCTGACCGTCGAGCACCTGATGATGCGGTTCGGCGGGCTGACCGCCGTGAACGACCTCTCCTTCAATGTCGGGCGCGGCGATATCACGGCGCTGATCGGCCCGAACGGCGCCGGCAAGACCACCGTCTTCAACTGCGTGACCGGGTTCTACAAGCCGACCAGCGGCCGCATCGTCATGCGCCACGGCGAGGACGTGGAGGCCGCCCTCATCGAGGACATCACCCGTTCCGGCCGGCAGTACCTGGCGCGCGGCGGCAAGGCGGCCTTCCTGCTGGAGCGGATGCCGGACTTCAGCATCACCCATCACGCCAAGGTCGCCCGCACCTTCCAGAACATCCGCCTGTTCGGCGGCATGACCGTGCTGGAGAACCTCCTCGTCGCGCAGCACAACAAGCTGATGGTCGCCTCCAACTACACGATCGGCGGCGTTTTCATGCTGCCCGGCTACCGCCGGGCCAAGCAGGAGGCGATCGACAAGGCGGTCTACTGGCTGGAGCGCGTCCGCCTCGTCGACCGCGCGGACGACCCGGCGGGCGACCTGCCCTACGGCGCGCAGCGCCGGCTGGAGATCGCCCGCGCGATGTGCACGGAGCCGCAGCTCCTCTGCCTCGACGAGCCGGCGGCCGGACTCAACCCGCGGGAATCGACGGAACTGAACGCGCTCCTGCAGTACATCCGGGGCGAGCACGGCGTGTCCGTGCTCCTCATCGAGCACGACATGGGGGTCGTGATGGAGATCTCCGACCACGTGATCGTGCTCGACTACGGCGTGAAAATCTCCGACGGCTCCGCCGAAGAGGTGCGCAACGACCCGAAGGTGATCGCCGCCTATCTCGGCGTGGAGGACGAGGAGGTGGAGGAGGTGGAGACCGCGCTGGACAAGGGCGAGGTGAACCTATGACGGCCGCGACGACGGCCGCTCCGGGGCAGCCGCTCCTCTCCGTTCGCGGTGTCCACACCTATTACGGCAAGATCGTCGCGCTGCGCGGCGTCGACGTCGACGTCCCGGCCGGCGAGGTCGTCGCCCTCATCGGCGCCAACGGGGCCGGAAAATCGACGCTGATGATGACGATCTGCGGCAATCCGCGGGCGCGGGAGGGGCGCGTCTTCTTCGACGGCGCGGACATCACCGACCTGCCCACCCACGAGATCATGTCAAAGGCGATCGCGCAGTCGCCGGAAGGCCGGCGCATCTTCCCCCGCATGACGGTGATCGAGAACCTGCAGATGGGGGCGGCGATCACCCGGTTCGAGCACTTCGACGAGGATCTGCGCCGCGTCTACGACCTGTTCCCCCGCCTCAAGGAGCGGCAGAACCAGCGCGGCGGCACGCTGTCCGGCGGCGAGCAGCAGATGCTGGCGATCGCGCGCGCGCTGATGAGCCGGCCGCGCCTGCTCCTGCTCGACGAGCCGTCGCTCGGCCTGGCGCCCCTTGTGGTGAAGCAGATCTTCTCGGTCATCAGGGAGCTCAACCGGACCGAGGGCCTGACGGTCTTCCTGGTCGAGCAGAACGCCTTCCATGCGCTCCGCCTCGCCGACCGCGGCTACGTGATGGTAAACGGCCGGATCACGATGTCCGGCACCGGCCGCGAACTGCTCGCGCGCGAGGAGGTGCGGGCGGCCTACCTGGAGGGCGGGCGGCATTGAGGGAACGGGAATGACAGCGCTCTGGGAAGTCTCGATCGTCGAGTTCCTGCTCGTCACGCTGTTCCTCGGCGGCGGCGCGGCGTGGCTGACCGGACGGGCGACGGCCCGGGTGTGGGCGCCGTGGTGGCAGCTCGTCCTCTATGTCCTGCTGCTGACCGCGGCGGCGCGCTTCATCCATTTCAGCCTGTTCGGCGGCACCTTCTTCCTGCCGCTCAGGACCTTCGACACCGCGCTCTACTACTACCTCGTCGACCTCCTCGTGCTTGGGGCGCTCGCCGCGCTCGGCCGGCAGCTCACGCGCTCCCGCCAGATGGCGACGCAATATGCCTTCCTCGCCGGCAGGAGCGGGTCGGCTTCGCGCGCATAGCGCGCAAATCCCGTTCCCGGCGCGCCCTCACCCCGTATCTTTCGGCCCGGAAATCCGCTTAAATGCGCCGCAGGGTAGGCTTTTCCGCCTATCGGAACATTGTCCGGCGGCGCCAGGGGACGCTTGCCGGAACTTCTGAGCCAGAGGGAGACGTCATGAAGAAAGCTCTGTTGACCAGTGCCGCGTTCTGCTTCGCGATGACCGGCGCCGCGTGGGCCGACATCCTGATCGCCACGGCCGGCCCGATGACCGGCCAGTACGCCGCGTTCGGCGCGCAGATGAAGGCGGGCGCCGAGCAGGCCGTCGAGGACATCAACGCCGCCGGCGGCGTGAACGGCGAGAAGCTCGTCCTGGAGATCGGCGACGATGCCTGCGATCCGCGCCAGGCGGTGGCCGTCGCGAACCAGCTCGCCGGCAAGGGCGTGGTCTTCGTGGCCGGGCATTTCTGCTCCGGGTCGTCGATCCCGGCATCCGCGGTCTACTCGGAGGAAGGCATCGTCCAGATCTCGCCGGCCTCCACCAACCCGACCTTCACCGAAGAGCGGCCGGGGCCGGGCATCTATCGCGTCTGCGGCCGTGACGACCAGCAGGGCGCCGTCGCCGGCGAGTACCTCGCCAGCCATTTCGGCGACAAGAAGATCGCGATCGTCCACGACAAGACCGCCTACGGCAAGGGTCTCGCCGACGAGACGATGAAGGCGATGGAAGCGGCCGGCAAGAAGGCCGATCTCTACGAGGCCTATACCGCCGGCGAAAAGGACTACACGGCGCTCGTATCCAAGCTGAAGCAGGAGGGCATCGGCATCCTCTATGTCGGCGGCTATCACACCGAGGCCGGCCTGATGGCGCGCCAGATGCGCGATCAGGGCATGGACACGATCATCGTGTCGGGCGACGCGCTCGTCACCGACGAGTACTGGGCGATCACGGGCGACGCCGGCGAGGGCACGCTCATGACCTTCTCGCCCGACCCGCGCAAGAGCGAGAAGGCGGCTCCGATCGTCGAAAAGTTCCGGGCCAAGAACATCGAGCCGGAGGGCTACGTCCTCTACACCTATGCCGCGATCCAGGCCTGGGCCGAGGCGGTCACCAAGGCCGGCTCGACGGAATTCGAGCCGGTGGTGGCGGCGCTCGACGAGGGCCAGTTCGACACCGTGCTCGGCACGCTCGAGTTCGACGACAAGGGCGACGTGACCCTGCCCGGCTACGTCTTCTACGAGTGGAAGGGCGGCCAGTACGACTATCTCGAGGGCGCGGACGCCGGTGGCGCCGACCCGCAGAAGAAGTCCTGACCGTTCCGCACCGCGGATCGAAACCTCGGCCCCGGCGCACCGCGCCGGGGCTCTTGCATCGTGATGTCGTCAGGCGTCCGGATCGAGCCGCCGCCGCGGCGAGGCCTTGAGATGGCTAGGCAGTTCCAGGTCCTGCGCGGGCTCGCGATCGGCCACGCGACCGATCGTGCGCTGAAGTCCGGGACGACGGTCTTCCTGCCCGAGAGCCCCGCCGTGGCCGCCGTCCATGTCGCCGGCGGCGCCCCCGGCACGCGTGAGACCGACCTCCTCCTGCCCGAAGCCACGGTGGATAGGGTGGACGCGATCGCACTCTCCGGCGGCTCGGCGTTCGGGCTCGCCGCGGCCGACGGCGTGACGGCCTGGCTGGCGGGTCACGGGCGCGGCTTCGCGGTCGGCGGCATGCGCGTGCCGATCGTTCCGGCGGCCATCCTGTTCGACCTCGCCAACGGCGGTGACAAGAGCGCCATCCGAGACCCCGGCCGCTCCACGTCGGTCTACCGCGAACTCGGCATCGCCGCATGCTCCGCCGCCGGGCCGTCCATCGCGCTCGGCAGCTTCGGCGCGGGCGCTGGCGCGTTCACCGCGGATCTGAAGGGGGGCTTCGGCGCCGCGGCTGCCGCCCTTCCCTCCGGTGCGAGCGTCCAGGCCTTCGTCGCCGCCAACCCGTTCGGCCGAGTGACCCTCGGCACCACGCCGCATTTCCGCGCCGGCGCCTTCGAGCAGGCCGGCGAGTACGGCAACCTTGGATTGCCGCCTGTTCTACCGGAGGATGCAGGCAGGGCGGTGACGAAGCGCGACGTCGGCATGCGCGGAAACACCACGCTCGCCGTGATCGCCACCGATCTCGCCGTCGACGCCGCACAGGCAAAGCGCGTCGCCGTCGCGGCTCATGACGGGCTCGCGCTCGCGATCTATCCCGTCCACACCCCGCTCGACGGCGATACGGTGTTCGTCCTCTCGACGGGCGCGGTGCCGCTCGAGGACCGGGTGTACGGTCTCGCCGATCTTGCGGCCGCAGCCAGCGCGACGCTCGCGCGCGCGGTCAGCCGTGCGGTCTACGAAGCCGAGCCGGCGCCGGGCGACCCCTCCCCGACCTGGAAGGCGCGCTATGGCGTGGCGTGAAATCCTTTCCTCCTCCGGATACCGCCGCGCGCAGCCCGCTCCCGCCGCAGCACGATGACCGGCTCGCCGCCTCTCGACCCGGGAGACATCCGGATCCTCCGGGTGCTGCAGCGCGACGCATCCCTGCCGGTCAGCGAGATCGCCCGGCTCGCCGGCATGAGCCAGACGCCGGCCTGGCGCCGGATCAAGCGCCTGAAGGAGACCGGCACGATCCGCGGCGTCGTGGCCCTCGTCGACCGCCATGCCGTCGGGCTCGATTTCGTCGCCTATGCCTTCGTGAAGCTCGGCGTGCCGAGCCGCCAGAACATGGAAGTCTTCGACCGGATGGTGAACACCTGGCCCGAAGTTCTTCTGTGCGAACGCATAACCGGGGCGGTCGATTACCTGATCAAGGTCGTCACCAGGGACATCCAATCCTACGACGAGTTCCTGCGCTTCAAGCTCCTCGACAACGAACTGGTGACGGACGTGCAGTCGCGCATCGTCGTGGCGACGGTGAAGGACACGCCGGCGCTCCCGGTCAGGGAGACGTGACCGGGAGTGCCGGGCCCGGCGGCCCGCCCCCCTCCTCGACGCCCCCCGGCGATCGGGCATGCGCGGCGCGTGATCCGGCGTCTCACCCTCGCCAACGCCTACGGCCTTGCGCTCGCCGCCAGCTTCGCGGCCGCCTGGTTCGCGCTCGAGCGGCCGGCCAGCGCGCGCTTCCTCGCCTCCGCGCTGCTCCTGTTCGTCGCGGCGAGCGTGGCGGCCGTCCTGACCCGGATCGCCTTGGCCTGGCTCGACCGCAGGCCGGACACGTCGCGTCTCGCCGCCGCCCTGCTCGGCCTCTTCGGCGGGACGTCGGCGCTCGCGAGCTTCCTGCTCTTTCTCGTGCACGTCGCCACGACCGAGATCCCGTGGGACATCTCGCTCGGGCACTTCGTCTTCTGGACATTGATCCAGGGCGCCGGAGCCATATACGTGTATCTCACGATCGTCGGCTGGCTGCTCCTGCCGGCGGGCGTACCGGCGACGCTCCTGTTCGCAGTCCTCCTCGCGCGCCGCCCGCGGTGAGGGAGGCGCGCCGCCGCTCCTGCCGGGCGGCC
>JAEZEK010000195.1 GCA_023417735.1 Pseudomonadota bacterium
GTAGAAACCTGGCCCGGCGGCCCGGCCCGCCGGTCCGGGCCGGCCTTTGGCGGCTTACGCCCGGCCGTCCAGGACCTCGACCGCATAGCGGTCCGCATGGTCCTTCCAGCTCCGGATGCGCTCGTCCCGGCAGAACTGTTCGATCGCCTGCCTGACGGCGTCCTCCTCGCTGTCGGCGACGAGCTCCATCGAGCGCTGGCAGATCTCCCGGTCCCTGCCGTGATCGTTCTCCACCGTCTTGAAGAACGCCACGTGGTAATGCGCCTGATCCTGCATCGGCGGTACCCCTCTTGGTCGCGGCGCCGCCGCCGCCCGGGCGCCTCGGCCCTGGGCGCGACCCTCGCCCCGCACGTCCTCCTCGGCGAGGAGCCCGCCGCAGATGGGGGCGGAGGCGCTCCCGTCAGAGATGCGCCATCTCGCTGTCCTCGCAGCCGAAGCCGAGCGCGGACAGGCCTTCCTCCAGATAGTCGCCGAGGAGCGGCATGCCGGTCAGGTAGCGCGCCGAGTTGCGCCGGTGGCGCTCGTCCGCGAGCTGGCGCGCCTCCTCCAGCTCGTAGGCCTCGAAGTCGCCCCGGCCGATCCAGCTGATGGCGATGAGATCGACGGTCTCGTCCTCGTTGAGGCCGGCGATCGCGCCGCTGAGCTCCTGCAGCGTCGGGTCGTCGGCATTGTCCTCCAGCACGTCGATGTTGGTGTCGTCGGCCGGGTTGGAGGCCGATGCGGTGTCGACGGGCTCGACCTTCGCGTCGAATTCGCGCGCCCTCGCGATGATGTAGCAGACCTTGTCCGGGCTGATGGCGAGGTCGGGGGCGGCGGGCGTTTCCCTGAGCATGACGGGCTTCCTGCGGCTTGGCGGCGCGCCGGAGGGCCCGGCGCGCGTCGGTTCTCCCGCATTGATGCCCGAAGCGGGCCCGCGGGCCTTGCGCTGGATCAATCCGGGCGACGCGGGATGCCGCCTCCGGTCACCGCTTCCGCATCTCGATCGCGACCTCGACGATCTCGTTCTCCTGGGGCCTGATCAGGACCGACTGCTGCCTGCCGCGCGTCGTGATGATGACCGAGGCGGCGTAGTTCGGGGCGGTGACGACGCCTCTGATCCGGCCGGCCGCCGCCTCTCCGGAAATGGTCCCGCGCATGTCGCGGGTCCGCTCGAGCCAGGTCCCGCCGATCCGGCCGGACGACAGCGTGAGATCGAGGACGATCTCGAAGCGCAGCTGCTCCCGCTCGCAGTTGAGCTCGTTGTGGAGCGTGCGTTCGCTGCGGCCGGTGACGTAGGTCGCGCGGCAGCGGATCGGCTCCTTCGCGCCGTTCGCCAGCACCACCGTCCCGTCGCCGCTCCACGAGCCCGAGAGCCCGGCGAAGGCGCTTCGCGCGGCCTGCGGCCAGGCCGGCGTGGACGGCAGCAGGAGCGCCGCCGCGAGGAGGATGCCGAGACAAGCCCGCACGGCACCGGGTGCGGAGACGTCATGCTTGCCGATCATTCCGCGCTGTCCTCCGTCTGGGCGCTGTCGTCCGCCGGGCCGGCATCCGTGCCCGAAGCATCCGTCTCGGCCGCCACCATCGCCTCCATCGCCCACGGGACGAGGAGCGCTGCCGCCGCGCCGAAGGCGTCGGCGAGCGCATCGGCCGATGCCGCTGGCTCGACCGCCGCGAGCCCGGCCGTCTCGGCGAACCGCCTGGCCGCGACGATCGCGCCGTCTCCCGTCGTGATCTTCGCCGCCATCGCGACCTCTGCCGTCGGCGCCGGCCCGGGCACGATGTCGAAGGCGAGGATGTCGACGAGGAGAAGGTAGTCGTCGGCGATGCCCTGGAAGTCGCGGCCGATGCGCGTGTAACCCGCCTCCTCGAAGCTGCGGATGAGGGCCCCCTGGACCACCTTCGGTACGGTGTCGCTCCAGACCGCGTCGTCGAAGATCGGCTTCCGGCCGCCTTCGGCCCGGCTCACGAACTGCGGGGTGTTGAACGCGGCCGCGATCGCCGGCTCGTTGATCACGAGCTGGGCATCGGGCAGCCGCTCCGGCAGGGCGATCCCGGTCGGCGCGCCGCGCGCGGAGATGACGTGCGATTTCGCGCCCGGGCGCGCGCCGGCGAGGCGCGCCAGGCCGTCCATGATGTCGTCGACACGGTCCGCATTCCGGGACAGCGCCGCGGAGAACGTGTCGAGGTTGGCGAACGTGCTCTTCAGGGCCGGCGCGTTCTCGCTGAGCACCGCCTCGACGCGCGTGAACGCCTCGCGCGCCGAGTCGGTCCAGTTCAGGTTCGTGCCGGGGGCCGCGACCAGGAGAGGGGGCCGGCCGCCGTCCGGCGAAAGCCGCGGCGCCTCCGCGGAGCCGCCCGTCAGCACGATCTCCGGCACGCCCGTCAGGCCGGCATAGGTGAGGCCGACGGCGGTGTCGGCGCGCACCGGCGTGCGGCTGGCGACGGCGATCGTGACGAGCACCTCGCGCGGCCGCTCTGGGTCGAGGTCGAGGGCGGTGACCTCGCCGACCTTGATGCCGTTGAACTGCACCGGCGAGCCGAGGAGGAGGCCGGCCACGGAGCCCTCGAAGCGCACGCGGTATGCCGTACGCTCGCCCAGGCCGCCGATGTTCTTCAGCCAGTAGACGAAGCCGAAACCGCCGGCGGCGACCGCCAGCAGCATCAGGCCCACAAGAACAAACCTGGCGCGGATTTCCATCGCGCGGTCCTCACGTTGCAAGAGGGAGCGGGTCGACCGTGCTTCGGGCGCGGAAGTAGGAGCGGACCCAGGGATGATCGGACGCCAGCATCGCCGGAAGCGGCCCGTCGGCGACGATCCTGCCTTCGGCGAGCGCGGCGATGCGGGTGCAGAGGCGCTGCAGGCTCGCCACGTCGTGCGTGACCATGAAGACCGTCAGCCCGAGCGTCTGCTGCAGGATGCCGATGAGCCGATCGAACTCTCCGGCGGTGATCGGATCGAGCCCCGAGGTCGGCTCGTCGAGGAACACGATCTCGGGATCGAGCGCGAGGGCGCGCGCGAGCGCGGCGCGCTTGGTCATGCCGCCGGAAAGATGGGCCGGGAGCTTCTCCGCGTCGCCGGGGCCGAGCCCGACCATCTCGAGCTTGGCGAGCGCGACCTCGTTCATCAGCGGCTCCGCGATCCGCAGGTGCTCGCGCATCGGGAACTTCACGTTCTCCAGCACCGAAAGCGAGGAGAAGAGGGCGCCCTGCTGGTAGAGGATGCCCCAGCGCCGGTGCAGCTCGCGGCGCTCCTCCTCGTCCGCGGCATCGGTGTCGATGCCGAAGACCTCGACCCGGCCGGCCGCCTTGCGCACGAGGCCGACGATGGTCCGCATGAGCACCGACTTCCCGCTGCCCGAGCCCCCGACGAGGCCGAGGATCTCCCCGCGCTCCACGGTGAGGCTCAGATCGTCGAGCACGGTCTGCTGGCCGAACCGGACGATCAATCCGGACACGTCGATCACCGTGTCCCGACCTGCTTCCCCCGCCACTGCTTCCCCCGTCACGCCACATTCCGATCGAGGCGAAGAAGACGGCGAACAGACCGTCGAGCACGATGACGAGAAAGATGGACTTCACCACCGATGACGTCGTCTGGAGGCCGAGCGACTCGGTGCTGCCCTTCACGCGCAGCCCTTCGGCCGCCGCCACGACGCCGATCACGAACGCCATGAAGGGCGCCTTGATCATGCCGACGGCGAAATGCGTCGTCGAAACGGCCTCTTTCAGCCTGGCGAGGAAGACGGCGGGGCTCATGTCGCCATAGAGCCAGGTCACGAGGCCGCCGCCGAAGAGCGCGGCCATCGATCCGAGGAAGGTGAGGACCGGGAGCGCGATCAGGAGCGCCAGGATGCGCGGGACGACGAGGACCGCGATCGGGTCGAGCCCCATGGTCCGCAGGGCATCGATCTCCTCGCGCATCTTCATGGAGCCGAGCTCGGCCGTGTAGGAGCTGCCGGAGCGGCCGGCGATCATGATGGCCACGATGAGGACGCCGATCTCCCGGAGGACGAGGATGCCGACGAGATCCACGACATAGTCGTCGGCCCCGAACTTCCGGAAGTGGAAGACGCCCTGCTGGGCGATGATGCCGCCGATCAGGAAGGTGATCAGGAGGATGATGCCGATCGCCTGCCAGCCCACGCGGTCGAGATGGTGGACCGTGGAGGTCAGGCGGAACCGGCGCGGGTGGATGGCGAGCCGGCCCGCCACCGTTCCGAGCGCGCCGAGCATCGCGAGGAAGGAGGTCGCGTCTGCCGCCAGCGCGGCCAGGCGGCTGCGGATCCTGGCGGGGAGGGCGGCCAGGCCGGCCGGCTCCAGGCGCTCCCCCGCTTCCGCCCTGTTCAGCGTGCCGACTTCCTCCACCAGCCCCTTGAAGCGCTGCGGCACCCGGGCGAGGCTCGCCTCGCAGCCCGAGGCCGCCGCCCTCCGGCGCATGCGCTCGAAGATCCAGGCGCCGAACGTGTCGAGGGCCGTGACCGCCGCGAGGTCGATCGTGATCCGCTTCGGGCCGCGCTCGGGGCAGGCGACGCGCGCGCCGATCCGGTCGGCGGCGTCGGCGTTTCTCGCCGTCCATGATCCCGCCGCCGCCAGTTCGGCTCCCGCGGGCGTCGCCGTGACCTTGAGGAGTGGTTCGCCGTCCAATCGCCTGGCCTCTCTTGAAACGATGCGAGGGACCGTGCCCCGAAATTGCCCGGCCGGGTAGTCCGATGCCGGCCGGATCCGCGCGTGCGCACGGCCCGCGCGGGCGCACACTGCCTCAGCCGGCCATCCCCCGCATGACCTGGATCAAACCTTTGAAGCGAATTGTATCCGGGGCGGCAAGCGCCGGCTCGGGC
>JAEZEK010000198.1 GCA_023417735.1 Pseudomonadota bacterium
GCGCCGTAGAGCGGCGCGAGCATCACGTCGGCGGGCAGGTCGGTCAGGCGCTCCGCCGCGCGGGCGATCTCGCTCTGCCCGGGCAGGAAGGCGAGGATGCTCCCGCGTCGCTCCGCGAGCCCCTTCCGGATCGCGCGGGCCACCCGCTCCTCGACGCGAAGCGCCGGATCCGCGCCGAGGTGGATGGTCTCGACGGGAAAGGCCCGGCCGGCGCTCTCCACCACGGGCGCGCCGCCCAGCAGCGCGGCGAAGCGCGCGCCATCCAGCGTGGCGGACATCACGAGCAGCCGAAGGTCGTCGCGGAGGGCCGCCTGCGCGTCGAGCGCAAGCGCCAGGCCGAGGTCGGTGTCGAGGGAGCGTTCGTGCACCTCGTCGAAGAGTACGGCCGCGATGCCCGACAGCCCGGGATCATCGAGGATCATCCGCACGAACACGCCACCGGTGACGAGCTCGATACGGGTGCCGGCGGAGACCCGGCTCTCGTTGCGGACGCGGTAGCCGACCGTGCCGCCCGCCTCCTCGCCGCGCATCTCCGCCATGCGGCGGGCCGCCGCGCGGGCGGCGAGCCGGCGCGGCTCGACCACGATGACGCGGCCGCCTCCGATCCAAGGGGCGTCGAGCAGGCGGAGCGGGACGAGCGTCGTCTTGCCTGCGCCGGGCGGCGCCACGAGCACGGCCGACCGGCCCTCCTCCAGTGCCTTCAGCAGTTCGGGGACGGCGGCTTCGACGGGCAGCATGGCGCCTTATAGGGCTGCGCCGCCGTGCTCCGCCAGATCGATCACCGGCCCGCCCGCCGCGGCCGCATCATCCGCATCGTGGGTGACGAGGAGCACGGGCAGGCGGCGCCGGCGCGCCTCGCCGAAGACGAGGTCCCGCATCTGCCCGCGCAGCGCCGCATCGAGGCTCGAGAACGGCTCGTCGAGCGCCAGCGCGCGCGGTTCGGCCAGCAGCGTGCGCATCAGTGCGACGCGCGCCCTCTGACCGCCGGAGAGCGTGGCCGGGTCGGCGGCAGAGTAGCCGGAAAGCCCGATGCCGGCGAGCGCCTCGTCCGCCAACCGGCGGCGCGCGGCCCGGCCGCGGACCGAGGCAGGGATGCCGAGCAGAAGGTTTCCGGCGACGGAGAGATGCGGCAGGAGCAGGCTGTCCTGGAACAGGAGGCCGACGCCGCGCCGCTCCGGCGGCGCCCGGGTGATGTCGCGGCCGTCGAGGATCACCTGCCCTTCCGCCGAGAAGGCGGGATCGAGAAATCCGGCGACATAGGCGAGGAGCGTCGACTTGCCGGATCCGGAAGGGCCCATGACGGTCAGCACTTCGCCGGGCCCGACGCACGCGTCGACCGCGACGAGGGCCCGCTCCCGGAGACGGATGCGCACCTTCGCCAGCCGTAGCCCTTGCTTGCTCACGAGGCGGCCCTCAGGGCCCGCCGATGGCGGAAGCGGAAGGCCGGGAGCGCGGCGGCGAAGGCGAAGACGAGGAACGGGAGGAGAGCCTGGACGAGCGCCGTCGCCCCGATCACGCGTCGGTCGCCGCTGGAGGCGAGCGCCACCGCCTCCGTCGTGATGGTCGGCCAGCGGCCGGCGCCGACGATGAGCGTCGGCAGGTAGAGCCCCACGGAGACGGCGAACCCGACTGCGAGCGCCGTCAGGACGGGGCGCAGGAGTACGGGCAGGCGGATGCGCCAGAAGACGAAATCGGGCCCGCGGCCGAGGCTGCGCGCGACCGCCGCATAGCGCGGGTCGAAGCTCCGCCAGGGTTCGGCGAGCGAGAGGAAGACATAGGGCAGCACGAACACCGTGTGGATCAGCACGAGGGCGACGAGCGTGCCGTCCAATCCCGTCCCGGTCGCCAGCAGGTCGAGCCCGAACAGGAACGCCGCCTGGGGAACGACCAGCGGCAGATAGAGCGCGACCATTGCTTTGAGCCCGGCCCGGATGCCGGTCCTGTACTCGTTCTCGAGGGCGGCGAGCACGAGCGCGAGCGCGATCCCGCTCGCAGCCGCCCCAATCAGCAGCGCATTCCCGACGGCCTCCTGGAACCCGCTCGCCGCCCGCACCCAGACGTCGAGCGTGAAGCGCTGCGGCAGGGCATCGGGAAAGCGCCAGGGACCGGCGACCGACCAGAGCGCAAGGCCCGCCATGCCGAGCAGGACGGAAGCGGCCGACACGGAAACGAGGAGGAACCCTGCCGCTCGCGCAATCCCGTCCCTCGCACCCCGGCGGCCGGCGCCCGCGAGGGCCGCGAGGAGCCGGCGGCACACCCGCTCGACTGCGACCCAGGCCAGGATCGCGGCGGCCGTCACGGCAAGCTGGAGGATCGCGCCGGCCGCAAGCACGAAGCGCATCGCGAGGTCCGGGTCGGCGTGCCAGTCGAGAAGCCGCACGGCGAGCGGCAGCGGCGTGGTCGGCCCGAGCACGAGCGCGACGTCGACGGTCGACGTGGCATAGGCGAGCACGGCGAAGACCGGCAGGCGGAGCTGGCCGTAGAGCACCGGCAGCACGCCGACCGCGAAGCCGGCGAGCCGGCCGTAGCCGAGGCTCGCCATAAGCTCGAGCCGCTCGCGCGCCCGCGTCTGGGGGAGAGCGGCGAGCGTCATGAGGAGCAGGAACGGGATCTCCTTGACGACGAGGCCCGCCGTCATCGCGATCCCGGCCTGATCGTTGACGATCAGGAGATCCGGCGGGCTGGTCCAGCCCGTCAGCCAGGGCGACAGAAGGCGCGCCGGCAGGCCGGACGGTGCGATCAGCAGCGCGAGGGCGAAGGCGGCCGCCGCGTGCGGTACGCTGAGGAGCGGCGAGACGAGGCGCTGCAGCAGGCGGAAGGTCCGCGTGCCGAACCAGCCTCCGACGAAGAGAAGGACGGCGAGGACCGAGATCGCGGTTGCGGCCAGGCCGGTCGCGAAGCTCAGAAGGACCGAGGTGCCGAGGCCGGGCATCGCGGCCAGCGTCCTGAACGGGTCGGGCGAGAGCGCCTCGCCGCCGAGCGCGGGCAGATAGCCGGCCGCCGGCAGGAGGATCCCCAGAAGCCCCGCGGCGACCGGGCCGATCAGGATCAGCAGGATCGCCGGCGGGACGAGCCTCAGCAAGGCCGGCCGTTACTGGCCGGCGCCATAGCGGCGCGCCCATTCCGCCTCGAGCCAGGCCACCCAGGAGGGGTGCGGCTCGGGCAGGACGGGCCCGAGCGCCTCGGGCGCCAAGGTCGCGGGGCCGCGCTCGATGCCGGCAAAGCGCGCCCGCTCCGGCTCCGGCAGGTTCTCTACGGCAAGCACCGTCGGATCGCCCCAGACGGCGGCATCCTCCTTGCGTGCCTGGGCCTCCGGCGAGAGCAGGAAGTCGGCGACGACCATCGCCCCGGCCTCGGCGCTGGCGTTGAAGGGGATCGCGAGGAAATGCGTGTTGCCGATCGTGCCGTCCTCGAACACGAAGCTGCGGACGGTGTCCGGCAGTTCGCCGTTGGCGATGGCGTTCGACGCGTCGGCAGGGTTGAATGCGAAGCTGAGGGCGACCTCGCCGTCGCCGAAGAGCCGGCGCATGCTGCCATAGTCCCGCGGATAGGCGCGCCCCTGCCGCCAGAGATGCGGCGTGACGCGGTCGAGGTAGTCCCAGAGCGGCTTCGTGACTGCGTCCGGGTCGGCCGCCGAAACGGGCCGCTGGAGCTGCTCGGGATCGGCCGCGAGATCGGCAAGGACTTGCTTCAGGAAGGTCGTGCCCATGAAGTCGGGCGGCTGCGGATAGGTGAAGCGGCCGGGATTTGCAGCGATCCACTCGCCCAGCGCCGCCGTGGAGCGCGGCGGATCGGCGAGCACCGCCTCGTCGTGGAAGAAGACCAGCTTCGCCATGCCCCAGGGGGCTTCCAGGCCATCGACCGGGATGCCGAAATCGCTCGTGACCGTCGGCTTTCCCTCCACGTCGACGAAGCGGTGGTTCGGCAGCGCGTCCGACCACGGCCGGGACGGCAGCAGGCCGTTCTCCTTCATCGCGGCGAAGTTCTCGCCGTTGATCCAGACGAGATCGACGGAGCCGCCGGCCTCGCGGCCCGCCGCCTTCTCCGTCAGGATCTTCGCCACCACCGCGCCGGTCTCCGCGACCTTGACGTGGACGAGCCGCACGCCAAACCGCCGCTCCACCTCGCGGCCGGCCCAGGCGACGTAATCGTTGATGCGCGGCTCGCCGCCCCAGGCGTGGAAATAGACGGTCTCGCCGCGCGCCGCGGCGAGCACGTCGTCCCAGTTCCGCGGGTCCGGCTGGTCGGCGCGGGCGGCGCCGAGCACGAGCACGGCGGACAGGCAGAAGGCGATCAGGCGCAGCAGCATGGCGGGACTCCTCGCGCCGCACCTGAGCCTCGAAGCGGTCGTCGGCAAGGCACTTTCCGGTGAATCGCGCGTGACGGGCCGGCTCATTCGCCGATGGCGATCCCTTCGCGGCGCGAATCCGCCCCGCCCTCCAGCCGGCCGGACCGGATCGCGACGGCGTGCAGCCCGGAATTGAGCTCGCCCGTCTTCACCTCGTACCCCATCCCCTCCAGCATCGGCACGAAGCGTTCGGCCGAAGTGCCGGCCTCCACGTCGAAGGTGCCGAAGCGATTGGTGACATGCGGCAGGTCGATGGCCGCCTGTGCGTCGAGCCCCCAGTCGAGCATCGCCACGAGCGCCTGCGCGACATAGGCGATGATCTGGCTGCCGCCGGGAGAGCCGAGCGCGAGCACCGGCTCTCCGTCCTTCAGCACGATCGTCGGCGCCATCGAGGAGCGCGGACGCTTGCCCGGCTC
>JAEZEK010000209.1 GCA_023417735.1 Pseudomonadota bacterium
ACGACGACCTGCAGCAGATTGTTGAAATCGTGCGCGACTCCGCCGGTGAGCTGGCCGACGACCTCCATCTTCTGGGCCTGGCGGAGCGCCTCCTCGCGTTCTTGCAGCTCGCGGGTGCGCTCGGAAACCTGCTCCTCGAGCGTGGCATTGAGCTCCTGAAGGGCGTGCTCGGCCGCGCGGGTCTCGGTGACGTCCACGTTGACGCCGATCATTCCGACGAATCGCCCGTCCGCGTCGAAGCGGGGCTGCGCCTCCGTGCGCAGGATCCGCCAGGCGCCGTCGGCGCGGCGATAGCGTGCCTCGACCTGCATCGGTGAAAGAGTGCGCATCGCCTCGCCGAGGGCAGCATGCACGTCATCGACATCTTCGCGGTGAATCGTCGTTCCCCAGTCGAAGCCCGCGATCCCCTCCGGCTCGACGCCCCAGAAGGCCCTGAGCGCGCGGTTGAGATAGAGGCAGCCGCCATCGGCGTTTCCCATCCACAGCATGACCGGCGCGCTCTCCGCGACCAGGCGGAAGCGCTCCTCCGTCTCCCGCAGCGCCCGCTCCGCCTGCTTCTGGTCGGAGATGTCGTGGCCCTGGACGAAGATGCCCGTGACGACGCCGTCCACGTTGCGGATGGGCTGGTAGATGAAGTCGACGTAACGCTCCGCGGGCCCGGCCTCGGGTTCGTCCCGGAGAAGGACACGCGCGCCCCTGCCCACGAACGGCTGGCCGGTGCCGTAGACCCGGTCGAGGAGTTCGTAGAAGCCTTGTCCGGCGATGTCGGGCAACGCCTCGCCGACGGAGCGGCCCTCCAGGACGCGGTTGCCGACCAGCTTGCGATAGGCGTCGTTCGCGATCTCGAAGACGTGGCGCGGCCCGTGCAGCACCGCCATGAACCCTGGCGCCTGCGCGAAAAGATCGCGAAGCCGGCGGACGTCGCCTTCGAGAGCCGTCCGCTGGTCCTCGACAGCCCGCGCCCGCGACAACACGCCGCTCTCGATGGAGTGGGCCGGCTCGGCTCCGGCATTCCGGCGGGCCATCTCCCGGAGCCCATGCAGTTCGGTCACGTCCACCGTGTGCTGGAGAATGAGCGCGATCCGGCCCTCGCCATCAAGAATCGGCGTATGGGTGGCGCTCCAGTATCGCTCCTCGAGACCGCCGTCGGGGCGCCGGATGTCATACTTGATGAGCGGCAGGTGGTCCGGGCGGTTCTCCTTGAGCACGCGCTCGAAGGAGCCGTTCAGAAGGCGGCGGCTGTCGGACTCGGGATCGCTCGGAAAGGCGTCGAACATGTTCCGCCCGAGGATGTCGTCGAGCGCGCGCATCGTCGCCCGCAGATAGGCCTCGTTCGCGGCGACTATCCTGAGCTGCGGATCGAGAACGACGTACGGGTTGGGTGAAGCGCGGAAGATCGCCTCGTCCTGAAGCCAGACGAGGGCGGCTCCGCCCGCGCCGCCCGGCCGCCTGTCCGATGCGGCCCCGGACTCGATCTCCATCGCAATCGTCCCTGCTGGTGCACGGAAAACGGGCAGAACCGCATTCTGCGCGTCTCGAATCCCCTCTATCCGGCAATCCCGCTCATGAACAGCGCAAAGCACCGCCGTCGTCTTCCGGCGTCGCGCCGGGCCGCCACCGCTCCAAGGCGCGGGCGCCCTTGTTCGTTCCGCCGCCGGCCCTAGACTACGACAATGCGGACCAGACGGCGGACCGGGCCGCTCCTGCGGCGCAAGATGCGGGCGACCGGTCCGTGCGCGAGCGTCCGGGAGGCGGATGATCTGCGGCAGGCGGCCGAGTGACAGTGCGCGGAGGTGAAGGGGTGAACGCCGTTCCTTATTGCGGTCCCGCGCCTGTTCCGCACGACATCATTGCGACCTGGAATTTCGATCCGGTCCTCCTCGCATCGATGGCTGCAATCCTGGCTGGGCATCTCGCCCTTATGCGCCGCACGACCGCCGATCCGAAAGCGCGCATGGCGCCGGCGGCTCTCGCCTGGATATTGCTCGCGATCCTCTTCGTCTCGCCGCTCTGCGCCCTGAGCTCGGCGCTGTTCTCCGCGCGCGTGTTCCACCACGTCGTGCTCACCGCAGTGATCGCGCCTTTGATCGTTCTGAGCCTGCCCGGCCTCGCCAGGGCTTCGGATGCAGCGAAGGAGAGGCTCACCCTCGTCTTTCTCGGCCACACCGCGATCCTGTGGCTCTGGCACCTCCCCCAGCCCTACGCGGCCGCCCTGTCCAGCGATCTGCTCTACTGGGCGATGCAGGCGTCTCTGCTCGGTTCGGCGCTCCTTCTGTGGTGGTGCCTCCTGCGCGAGGGCCCGATGCTGCCCCGGATGACGGTCGCGCTCGGAAGCGTCATCCAGATGGGGCTCCTGGGGGCGCTCATCACCTTCGCCCGCGCGCCGCTCTATGCAGCGCATGCCGGCGTGACCGAGCCCTGGGGTCTCACCCAGCTGGACGACCAGCAGCTCGCCGGCCTGATCATGTGGGTGCCAGCGGCGCTGCCCTATCTCGCTGCCGCGCTCGTCCTGGTCGGCCGCACCCTGTCAACCGCCTCGGTCTCCCGGACGGACCCCGTCTGATGGTGCCATGGCTCAAGGCCATCCACATCGCGACGCTTGTGATCTGGTGCGGGGGCCTGATCGCGCTCCCGAGCCTGTTCGCCCTGCGCGGGCGCTTCGCGCATCGGGAGCTCGAGCATGATTTCCATCGCATGGTGCGCGACGCCTTCGTCCGCATCGTCTCGCCTGCCGCTTTCGTCGCGGTGGCGAGCGGGGCGGCGCTGATCTTCGCCCGCGAGGTCTTCACGCCCTGGATGATGCTGAAGCTGGTCTTCGTCGGGATGCTGGTCGGGCTGCACGTGCGCCAGGGCTACGTGCTCGTCCGCCTCTTCGAGCCCGGCCGGCGCTACGCGCGATGGCGCCAGCTGCTTGCCACGGGCGCGACAGTCGCGGTCGCGTGCGCCGTCCTCTTTCTGGTCCTCGGCAAGCCGGACCTGGACCCCGCTCTGCTGCCGGATGTCGTGCGGCAGCCGGGCGGGCTTCAGTCCCTGCTCGAAACCATGATGCCGATGCCATGATCGAAGACGAGCTTGCCGCCGTGCCAGCCCGCAAGGCCGACAAAGATCGCCGCCAGAACGGACGTCGCCAAGCCCAGGGGAAGCACGACCTCCTCGTGGTTTCCGACGCGCATGCCCCAGTTGAGGCCGGCGATGGCGATCAGCGTCACCGCGGCGACGGCGTGGTTCCAGCTCGCGGCGCGCTTGCGGATGCCCTTCACCAGCAGCAGCTCCGCCGTGCCCGCCACGCTGGCCGCGATGCCGAGCCAGAAGGCGAAGCCGCTCGCCCACAGCGCCGCCTGCGGCCAGAACGGGTCGCCCCACCACCAGTAGAAGACGTCGCAGCCGAGCGTGGCCATCACCAGCGCGATGGGGAAGGTCACGAGCATGGCGTGGATCGGGTGGCCGGCGACCGCCACCTGCGAGCTGGTGTCGTGCTTGGTGACTTCCTCGATGACGGGATTGGCCATGGAACCTCTCGATCGGCAAGCCTAACGCGCCGCGTGCCCAGTCGTTTCCTGCTCATTGCCGCAGCCATGTCGGCGACAGCCTGCGCCGGCCCGCTCTCAACCCTTGAGCCCGGCGGACCGGCGGCGCACTCGATCGCAACCCTTTGGTGGGTGATGCTGGCCGGCGCCGCGGTCCTTTTCGCCATGGTGATGGTGCTGCTCGCCTTCGCCTTCCTCCGGCCCGGCAGCGGCACGCGGGTCGCACCCTCGCGCTGGCTGGTCGGCGGCGGGCTGGTCCTTCCGACGGTCACGCTGGCGCCTCTCCTCGTCTACGGGCTGTTCACCGGCGAGCGTCTGCTGCCCCATGCGGAGCGGTCGGACGCGATGCGCGTGGACGTCATCGCCGAGCAGTGGCGCTGGGTGATTCAATACCCTGAGGCCGAGGGCGGCCTCCGACAATCGATCAACGTCATGCACATCCCCGCCGACCGCCCCATCGACGTCCACATCACCAGCACCGACGTGATCCACAGTTTCTGGGTGCCGCGTCTCGCCGGCAAGATGGACGCCATCCCGGGTCATGTGAACGTGCTCCGGCTGGTGGCCGCCCAGGCCGGAGCCTATCACGGCGTCTGCGCCGAATTCTGCGGGACCGGCCACACCACCATGCACATGCTGGTGGAGGCGCATGCCCCGGAGGACTATGCGCGCGCTCTCGCGGAGATCACCGAGCCCGCCGCCGAGGCCGCCCAGACCGGCGAGACCTCCGAATGAGCGAGCCGACGCCCTCCGTCACGCCCGTCCGCCTCCACAGGCAACTGGAGGCCGTGTGGGGGACGCCGCGCGGCTGGCCCCGGCTCTCGGCCGTGAACCACAACATCGTTGGCAAGCGGTTCATCTTCACGTCGTTCGCGTTCTTCGCGATCGGCGGCGTTCTCGCCATGCTGATCAGGGCGCAGCTCGCGACCTCCCACAGCGCCTTCGTCGGGCCGGAGATCTACAACCAGATCTTCACCATGCACGGCTCGGTGATGATGTTCCTGTTCGCGATCCCGATGTTCGAAGGGCTCGCGATCTACATGCTGCCGAAGGTGCTCGGAGCGCGCGACCTCGCCTTCCCCCGCCTCAGCGCCTACGGCTACTGGTGCTACCTGTTCGGCGGCACCATCATGCTCGCCGCCATGTTCGTCGGAGCGGCGCCCGACGGCGGCTGGTTCATGTACACGCCGCTCACGTCTCGGCCGTACTCGCCCGGCATCAATGCCGACGTCTGGCTGATCGGCGTCACCTTCGTCGAGGTCTCGGCGGTGGCGGCCGCGGTCGAGATCGTGGTCACGGTGCTGAAGGTGCGCGCGCCCGGCATGTCGCTCTACCGCATGCCGCTTCTCGCATGGTACTTCCTCGTCACCGCTTTCATGATGGTGTTCGGCTTCCCGCCGCTCATCGTCGGCTCCATCCTGCTGGAGGCGGAGCGCGCCTTCGACCTGCCTTTCTTCGATCCGGAGCGCGGCGGCGACCCGCTCCTGTGGCAGCACCTGTTCTGGCTCTTCGGCCACCCGGAGGTCTACATCATCTTCCTGCCGGCCGCGGGCGTCGTCTCCCCCGTCCTGCCGGTTCTCGCGCGCCGCGAGATCCTCGGATACACGTGGATCGTCGTCAGCATCATCGCGCTCGCCTTCCTCAGCTTCGGGCTGTGGGTGCATCACATGTTCACGGTGGGCATCCCGCACCTCGCCCTCGGCTTCTTCTCGGCCGCGAGCACGGCCGTCGTCTTCCCCACTGCCGTGCAGATCTTCGCCTGGATCGGCACGCTGCTCGCTGGCCGGCCGCAGCTGAAGCTGCCGATGCTCTACCTGTTCGGCTTCTTCTTCATCTTCGTCATCGGCGGCCTGACGGGCGTGATGGTCGCGATCGTGCCGTTCGACTGGCAGGCGCACGACACGCATTTCGTCGTCGCGCACATGCATTACGTGCTCGTCGGCGGCTTCGTGTTCCCGATGCTCGCCGGCGCCTATTACTGGCTGCCGCACATCTTCGGCCGGCAGTCCGTGCAGCATCTCTCGCACGCCGCCTTCTGGATGATCTTCATCGGTTTCAACCTCACCTTCTTCGCCATGCACCTCACGGGGCTGCGCGGCATGCCCCGGCGCATCTCCACCTATCCGCCGGAGGCCGGCTGGGAGACGCTCAACTTCGTCTCTTCCATGGGCGGCTTCATCATGACGACGGGCTTTGCCCTCGTGGCGCTCGACTTCCTGCTGCTCGCCGTCTTCGGCAAGCCCTTTCGTCGCAACCCCTGGCG
>JAEZEK010000300.1 GCA_023417735.1 Pseudomonadota bacterium
CGACCTGGCCGACGGCGGACGGCGTCTCGCCGAGCTCGGCGAGCAGGGCGGCGACGCCTTCGTCGATGGCCCGGGCGTAGTCGTCCACGGTGGACGAGACCTTCTTCGTGCGGAACCGTCCGTCGCCTCGGACCGCGACGAGGTCGGTGAAGGTGCCGCCGATATCGGCGCCGATGCGGATCTCAGTCATGCGCGGCCGCCGCGAGTTCCGGCGCCGTGGCCGGCTCCTGCTTCCGGACGGGGCCTCGATCGCTGCGCAGGCGCGCGCGAAGGCGTTCCGTGCCGAGGGCATCGACCGTCCATCGGGCGGTATCGACCAGCACGCCGTAATCGGCGCGCGCGCCTTCCTCAGAAACGAGGCCGTCCCGCACGTCCCGGAGGACGAGGGCCGGGTCGCGCTGGAGGGGATCCCCCCAGCCGCCGCCGCCGGCGATCTCGTGCCGGAACACCTCGCCCCGGCGGAGCGTCGCCGTCAGCTTCCCGGGCAGCGGCTCGAAGCCGGCGCCGCGGTCGATCAGGTTGACGGAGGGGTGGCCCGGCAGCCCGCCATGCAGGCCGTAGGGCCGGAAGGCCTGGCGGTCCGCCCGGACCTGCAGCACGGCCTCCTGCTCGAGCAGGCGGTAGTCGCGCCGGATCGCCGCGCCGCCGCGATAGGTGCCGGCGCCGGCGCGATCCGGCACGAACTCGTAGGCGAGCACCTGGATCGGCTGCTCGGCCTCGATCAGCTCGATCGGCTGGGTCGCCATGTTCACGAAGAGGTTCGAGGCGCCGTCGAGGCCGTCCGCGAAGGGGCGCGCGCCCCACGCGCCGCAGACGAAGTCGACGTGGATGAACGGCGTCCGGTCCGGCCGCCGGCCGGCGATCGTTATGCCGGTATTGCCGCCTTCGGATGCCGCGAAGACACGGTCCGGCAGCATGGCGGCGAGCGCCCCGAGGCAGCAATCGAGCATCCGGAATCCGGTCAGGCCGCGCGCGGCGCAGGCCGCCGGCGGCAGGGCGTTCGCGATGGTGCCTTCCGGAGCGCTGACCTCGATCGCGCGGAACACGCCCTCGTTGATCGGGAGGTCGTGCGACACGACCGTGAGGATCGCGGTGTAGGTCGCGGCCTTCGTGTAGGAGAGCGTGTTGTTGATTGCGCCGCGCACCTGCGGCGCGCTGCCGGTCCAGTCGACGGCGAGGCGGTCGCCCGCCTTGGTCACCGTCACCTTCAGCCGGATGGGCTTGCCGATCTCCACCCCGTCATCGTCGATGAAGTCCTCGAACGTGAAGGTCCCGTTTGGGAGCCTGGCGAACTCCGCCCGCGTCATGCGCTCGGAATAGTCGATCAGCTCGCGCTCGAGCGCGGCGAAGGCGGCCCGCCCGTGCCGCTCCGCAAGTTCGAGAAGCTGGCGTTCCGCGACGTGGCAGGCGGCCATCTGTGCGCGCAGGTCGCCTGCGAGCTTCGCCGGCAGGCGGACATTGGCTTCGATGAGGCGCATCAGCGTCTCGTCGCGGCGGCCGCCGGCATAGAGCTTGGCGGGAGGAATCCGGAGCCCCTCCTGGTAGATCTCCGTGGAGTCGGAGGCGTTCGACCCCGGCACGCGGCCGCCGACATCGGCGTGATGGCAGACCGTGGCGGAGAAGCCGATCCGGTCCGCGCCCATGAAGACCGGCTTCATCAGGAAGATGTCCGGCAGGTGCATGCCGCCTTCGAACGGATCGTTCAGGATGAAGACGTCGCCGGGGGCCATGTCGTCGCCGAAGCGGGCGAGCACGGCCTGCATCGCCGTCGGGATCGAGCCGAGATGGCCGGGCAGCGTCAGCCCCTGCGCGACGAGAAGCCCGTCCGCATCGGTCACGGCCGTGGCGAAGTCCATGTTGTTCTTGAGGACGCCGGAATAGGCCGTGCGCATGAGGGTCACGGCCATCTCGTCCGCGATCGCGCGCAAGCCGTTCTTGAACAGCTCGAACTCGACCGGATCCCTTGGCGCCATTCGATCCCCCAAGCCGCCGGGGCCGGAACGCGGAGATCGCCCTCCGGCGCTGATCCGGCACGGCGAAGTCGGCGCTTCGCCCATTTTTGGAGATCTTATGAGCCGTAAAATGGGACTGTCAACAAGTGTCAGGGTCAATGCGCCCCAAGCGGCGTCCGGTGCCACTTTGCTGCGGATCAAGGCGCGCGGGCCGGCGAAGGATCATCGTGGATCCGTTCGGGCGCATCGGGGGGAGGCTCCGCGCGCCGGGGAGTAGTCATGCGCGATCTGCCCCTGTCCGAGGTCTACCGGCTGCTGGAGCCCGGTCCCGTCGTGCTCCTCAGCACGGTCCAGGACGGCCGGAACAACCTGATGGCCATGTCGTGGCACATGATGGTCGAGTTCACGCCACCCCTCGTCGCCTGCGTGGTGAGTCGCAACGACTTCAGCCATGCGGCGCTGCGTGCCGGGAAGGCGTGCGTCATCGCCATCCCGGCGGTCGAACTCGCGCCGAAGGTCGTCGCGGTCGGAAACTGCTCGGGCCGCGAGGTCGACAAGTTTGCAGCATTCGGGCTGACGCCGAAGAAGGCGTCGCGCGTGGCCGCGCCGCTGGTGGCGGAGTGCTTCGCCAATCTGGAATGCCGGGTGAAGGACGAGCGGCTCGTGCCGGATTACGACCTGTTCATCCTCGAAGTCGTGAAGGCGTGGCATGAGCCGGGTGGAGAGCCGAAAACGATCCACCATAACGGCTACGGCCGTTTCGTCGTCGACGGGGACGTGCTTGCGCTTCCCTCGAAGATGCCATGACGAGGGTCGGCGGGGCCGGGCACCGATGTCTCTGCGATCTCCCGAGCTGTCAGCGGAGGAACGGGCGGCGCTCGCGGCGCTCGAGCCGCGGATCGGCCATCTCCATCTCCGCCAGCGGCTCGGCCTCGAGCACGACTACGAGACGCACGTATTCAGGCGCGGGACGCATTTCCTCCACCTCGAGAACTGGTACTCGGTCCACGGCCTGATCCGCGCCGGGCTGACGCTCGCCGGTTTGCACGCGCGCGGCCGCCGCAATGCGCTCGCGATCGAGATCCGGGAGCACGTGGTGGACGTCCCGCATCTGCCGGAGGCGTTCGAGGGCTACACGATCCTGCACGTCTCCGATCTGCACTTCCGCGCCGATCCGGCCTTCCTGGCGGCCCTAGTCGACCGGGTGGCGGGGCTCGTCTACGACCTCTGCGTCATGACCGGTGACTATCGCGCCCTCACCTTCGGCCCCTGGCAGGCGGCGGCCGACGGGCTGGCGAGCCTCAGGCCGCATCTCGCCGGGCCGATCTACGGGGTTCTCGGCAACCACGACACGATCCGGATGGTCCCGGCGCTGGAGGATGCCGGCTACCGGCTCCTCCTCAACGAGTGGGTGAGGCTCTCGCGCGGAGGGGAGGCGATCTATCTCGCCGGCATCGAGGACGCGCACTTCTACCGGCTGGAGAACTATCATCGCGCCGCGCACGACATTCCGCGCGACGCGGTGTCGATCCTCTTGTCGCACACGCCGGAAGCCTATCGCCATGCGGCCCATGCCGGGTTCGACCTGATGCTCTGCGGTCACACGCATGGCGGCCAGATCTGCCTTCCCGGCGGCATCCCGGTGCTGACCGATGCCGACAGCCCGCGACGGCTGGCGCGGGGCCCGTGGCGCTGGCACGGCATGGCCGGGTACACGTCCGCCGGCGCGGGCACCTCGATCGTGGACGTCCGGCTCAACTGCCCGCCGGAGGTCACCTTGCACCGCCTGCGGCGCGGACCGGCTCAATAGGGGCGGTCGCGGACCCCGAGCCGGAAGAGAATCCGCGAGAGAACCGCCTCGAGGAGCATGAAGATCGCGATCACGACGACGATGTCGAGGAAACCGAGATCCAGCGCCGGCCGGAGAAGAAGGAGCGGCAGCAGGACCTCCGGGATCTGGTCGAGTGCGATCGCCTGCGCGTGGACCGCAAGGCCGAGGCGCCTCTTGGTGAAGCTCGAGACGAGGTCGCCGGTCAGCGCGGCGGCGGCGACGGCCGCTCCCGTCGTCCAGTCGAAGCCGAGGAGCGGCGCGGACAGGCTCGTCGCGGCGAGCGCGGCGACGATGCCCCGGATCGTCTTCGACGCTCCGAACAGCGGGCGACCGTCGAAGAACCTGATGCCGCCATCGAGGGGACGCGAGAGGCGGCCGCCGAGGATGCGCGTCGCGAGGACGGGGGCGCTGTTCGCCACGCCGATGAGGATCAGCACCCGCAGCAGCAGGACGGGGTCCGCCATTCAGCGATCCTTCAAGGGTGCGGCTCGGGCGATCCGCAAGCGCGACGGCAGGGCGCGTTCGCACCACCATCGCACATGCGCCTCCCCGCCGGAACGCCGCCTTCCGTTTGCACGCCGCGGCTGCGCTGCTAACCATGTCCGCATCTCGGTGGAGGGGGCGGACATGGCGGGCGGCGGGATCGAAGTGACGAGCAGGTCCGGAGCGCGCTTCCCCGCGCTCGGTTTCGGGACGGGGAGCGTCGGCGAGGATTGCGAGAAGACGGTGCTCGCGGCGCTCGAGGCGGGGTACCGCCACATCGACACGGCGCGGAAATACGGCACGGAGCGCGGCGTCGGCGCCGCCATCCGCGCCAGCGGCCTGCCGCGGGACGACCTCTTCGTCACGACGAAGGTCTCCCACGAACATCTCCGCGCCGACGATTTCGCGCGCTCCACCGAGGCGAGCCTACGCGACCTCCAGCTCGATCGCGTGGACCTCCTGCTCGTCCACTGGCCGCTGCCCGACATGCCCTTCGAGGAGACGATCGGCGCGCTCGCCGAGATGAAGCGGCGCGGCCTGACGCGGCACATCGGCGTGGCGAACTTCAACATCGATCTCCTCGAGAAGGCGATCGCGGCGTCGCCGGAACCGCTTTCGGCGCTGCAGGCCGAGTATCATCCGTTCCTGGACCAGGCGAAGGTGCTGGAGTTCTGCCGCAGCCGCGGCCTGGTCTTCATCGCCTACTGCCCCCTCGCAAGGGGCAAGGTGTTCGGCGACGCCGTGCTCGCCGAAGTCGCCGCGGAGCGTGGCCGGACCGTCTCGCAGATCGTGCTGCGATGGCTGGTCCAGCAGGAGGGGGTCGCCGCGATTCCGAGTTCGACGAACCCGGAGCGGATCCGCGACAATCTCGGCATCTTCGACTTCGAGCTGAGCGCGGCGGAGATGCGCCGGATCAACGGGCTGGCGAGGCCCGACGGGCGGATCGTCAACCCGAAGGGGCGCGCGCCCGTCTGGGACGCGGCAGAGCAGGCCTGAGGCGACGGGCGGGCCGCGCCTGGCGCTCCCCGCCCGCGCGGGGGCTCGGGC